>JBJFFR010000051.1:0-20202 GCA_051891935.1 Oscillospiraceae bacterium | reverse complement strand
TCAACATCTTCTTCGTCCTGCTTTACGGCGGACAGCTTCGCTTCAAGCTCTTCCACCTCTGCGGACAACGCCTTCTGCTCAGTCTGATACTTTTCCAACAGATTTACGCAAACTTCCTCCGGGATTTTGCCAAGTACCTTATCTTCATATATAGAGGGTATCAGCTTTTTAAGCTCTTCAAGACGATACTTGCTTTCACGCAACCGCTTTTCTTCATCGGCAGTCTGACGTTCATTAAGTTTAGCCTTTTCCGACAGAAATCTCTGTCTTGCCGATTCCTCGTTCTGCACAACAAGTTCAGCCATTGACCGAATATCCGCAAGAACAACAGCATTTATATCTTTCATCTTGATATAATGACTTGTGCAGTAAAATTTCCCGAAACGGCTGTATGCCCCACATTGATAATTGTGGCGAATATACTTTCTCGGCAGCTTTTTACTTCCGTTCGTGGTATTATTCGTTCCCAAACGCATCTTTTCTCCGCAGTCGGCACAATACATAAGTCCGCTCAAAGGCATGGTTTCACCCTTTTTTGTCCTCTTGCCCTGACTTACCGATTCGGCAATCTCTTGACATTTATCCCATATCTCCTGAGAAACAAGCGGCTCATGAGTATTCTCAATGACTATCCAATCTTCCTTGTCCTTTTTTACTACCTTGTGGTTCTTATAGGATACGGTAGTTGAGCGAAGCTGATATAGATTTCCGAGATAAATAGGGTTATTAAGTATCTGCTTGACCGTTTTCGTTCCCCATAAGTGAGCCGTTTTGCGTGGATTGGGCTTACCAAGCTTTGCATATTGATAATCTGACGGGATAGGATTTTTTTCAGCATTGAGCTTGTCAGCAATATGACGAGGGCTAATGCCTTGAGAACGTTCAGCAAAAATCCGACGTACGATGCTTGCAGCAGGCTCGTCAACAACAGGCAGCCTTAATTCATCTGTACCTTTAGAATATCCGTATGCCGCAAATGTTGAGCGGTATTTTCCCGACTTAGCATTAGATTCAATAACAGCCCGAATCTTTTTTGACGTATTGGCAGCATGCCATTCGTTGAACACATTCATTATAGGCATCATATCCATAGTCATCGTATCAGCATTTGCGGTATCCACATTATCATTCAAAGCAATGAAGCGGATATTATAGGTCGGGAAGATGTAATCGATGTACTGTCCGACCTGAATATAGTTTCTGCCGAAACGGGATAAGTCCTTAACAATGATAAGATTGATTTTTCCCGTCTTTGCATCTTCAAGCAAACGTATGACACCGGGGCGGTCAAAATTCGTACCGCTGTAACCGTCATCGACATAAATATCAACGATGTTCCAACCCTGTTCGCTGACATAGCTTGTGAGAATACGCTTCTGGTTTTCTATTGACAGGGATTCTCCTGCTCTCTCATCATCCTTGGAAAGTCTGACATAGATCCCTGCATTGTAAATTGTCTGCTTTGGCATATTAAAAACTCCTTTCTGTTCCAAAGCAGCTATCTTCGATATACATATTATATCATATATTTTCAAAGATAGCAATACTTTAAATCGGTAAATTACGCAATTTTTTCTATTTTTCCAAAGACCTCGGACATCGCACGAGTCATAGCAATTGAAGAAATAACTTTGTCAATATCCTTGTTTCCGCAGAAATGACTATGTACTATATATTCCTTGCCATCAACGAAATATCTGTTTGTGCGAACCGGACAATCTTTGTATTTCTCGTTCAGTTCGGTTAATGTTGTTTCTCTCATTCTGTTTCCTCTTTCTTTTTCTTCAAAATAAAAAAGAGAGCTAAAAACAAATCCGCAGATTTGCTTTTAGCTCTCTTTCGCTGTTCCGTCCCGCTCCTTTGGGACGCCACTATTCAATTTTTTATAAATCTTGGGTAATCACATTATGACTAATCTCAAATGCTTAGCTTAATTATACTATACAAATTTGCTGTTGTCAAGAGATTTCAGAAAATTTCTTTAACTTTTTTGATTAGGCTATTGAGAGAAATCAAAAAATATGGTATAATCTATTTGAGGATATTTTTACTGGAGGACGCTATGACTATAGGTGAGAAAATCAAAAACGCAAGAAATCTTCGTGGACTTACTCAGAAAGAACTCGGAATAAAACTCGGCTTCGATGAAAAATCTGCCGATGTCAGGATTGCTCAATATGAAAGCGGCACAAGGACACCAAAGTCGGAATTGCTGTCGGAGATAGCTTCTGTACTTGACGTAAATGTCAATTCTTTGAAAAATCCATCTTTAGAAAATACGGAAACTTTCATTCATCTGCTTTTTGATCTGGAGCAGGAATCGAAAAGACATCACACCAACAATTTCTCAATAATCTTCGTTCCCGATGAACTCGGAAATCCGCAGCCTGCACTCCAATTTCACAATCATCTGCTGAATGAATTTCTTGACGAGTGGCAGCTCCGCAGAAAAGAACTGAGCGACGAAAATATCACTAAGGAGGAATATGCGGAATGGATGATGAACTTTCCTGCTACTTCTGATGATTGCGGTGAAAGTGAGCCAATCAAAAAGTGGAGAAAGTGATTTTCAACTCGGTTGAATACGATTTGTTATCAAGATATCCGCAAGATACCCGCAAGCGAAGAAAAACTGTACAGTTTTCGGTTTGGATAGCGGTATATAGGCTTATGCTTGCAGGACAGCAAGCGTAGAAAGGACGGCCGTCCTTTCTATTCCGATAGCTGCACGTCGGCATAAAAATTCTATGTTTCGATATTTTACAAAAATACCATTTCCGGGTTTTAGGGGCAAACAGCCCCTAACAAGCTGTCAGCGGAGCTTGACGGGAAAAAGATGTACTTTTTCTGCACTTGCGAGTATCTTCCGCTCAATTTTTTCAACCACACGAATTCAATGCGTTTAATGCTTTCCTGCAAGTAAATTTTCGATTTTATTGCCTACGCCCGAATTGGCGGTTTCCTCTAAAACGCCGAAAAGTGCGTGAGCCTTTCCGACAGATCTTCAATATTTTCGGATATGTCCGAAAGCTCGGCTAAACGCTTCTCCATTTCGATGGTTTTGGCTCTTTAGACAGAAAGCTCACATTCCAGCTCTGCGATCCTGCGGTCACGTTGGAAAGCTATTCACTTTGTTCATCGCATTTCTGCGTAAGCTTCTTTATGGCAGACTAATTGGAGTGCATATCTCTTTTTTGATGGAAATGAGAAAAATCACATGAAATCAGAAACATCGAAATTTGTTGACCCATGACGAAAAACATGATATAATTAGAATAGCAATATTCTATCTGATTAACAGGAGGAAACAGTTATGGCTAAGACAATAAAGTTCAATCTTATATGCGACGGTAAGCCCGTTAGAACAATCGAGGACTTACAGAATAATTTTTCTATTGAAGATATTCTCGCTTATTACAACAACAAGCTTCTCCATCGTTGGCTTGATGTGCGTGGATACAAAACCGAGCTGGAAGAAGTTAATAAAATTGATGCTGAAAAGCCTGTTGATATCATAAAAAGACTTATTTCGATATTTAATATTGAAATTAATGAAAATGATGTAGAGAAAGGCGTATACATTCTCGATTATCTTGACGAAAGAAAAGAGCTTTATAGCATATATGAGCAGGATGGCTTTAAAGTAAAAGGTGTTCTTGATGATTATCAGACAGGTTATCACCAGCTTATTGATACTATAATCGAAAACAATTCAGATATAACAAAAATCAAATCTGCAATTTCAGAGATGCTTAAAGAATATTTTGATATTTTCGAAATAAACCATAGAGCGTTGTTTTATAAACTTTTCCATCATGCACCAATAGCAATCTTTGTTCTTCTGACATTTGAAGAAGCACGAGATTTTTATCTGCCTGTAAAAATCAATGTTAAGAATGACGATGCATTATATGACGATATTGATTGTAAATACACAGAAGAATTCGAAACTTTTATGTCTGACAAGGCACAGATGTATAAGGCAATTTGTGCTATGGTTACAAAAACGGACAATATTCTCGGCGAGTATCAACAAACATTTTCTGGTGTGACAGACGGATACTGGAAAGACCTTGAAGAAAAAGGCAAAAAATATATGATAATTAGTATGGATTCGGGCGATTTTGTTCGTTCTGCCGGAGAGAAAGACGGCGATTTGGGAAGCACAGATATCAAAAATCGTTTTGTTATTCTTGACGGAATTGATTATAAGAGCAACTATGCTACCCACGTTCTTCGCTATATGGAGGTATAATAAATGAAACGTACTACAGTTGATATTTTATCCTCATATGTTGATGCTTTGCACCCTATAATATACATCAATCACTTTGACTTCAAGGTGATTGATGATGCTATAAAGCAAATCGGTGCAGGTACAAAAATCGTGGAGTTTAATAACGCTTTAGGGTTAATAGATTTCCACAACAAAAGTCAGATGCAGGAATGTGATTTGGAACAGTTCCTTAAACTTACGCTTGACGACGGTTTTGAACAGGAAACTTTTCTTGTGCTGAAAGATATTCACAAAGAACTTGATAATCCGAAGATTATTTCCCTGCTGAAAAAGATTTCCGAGGATAATCTGTATAACGAAAATTATCACTCCACTATATTTATTATTTCCGACACTGTTGTTATTCCAAGCGAACTTGAGAACTACATTACCGTTTTTGATATACCGTTACCCACAACAGCGGAAATCCTTACAATAATCAATGAGTTTATAGCAGCCCTTGAAATAGAAGTTGAACAGGATACAATTAATGATATTGCTCTCTCTTTCAAGGGCTTGAACGAATTCCAGATTAAGCAAATCCTTAATCTCGCTTATCAGGACGGTGGCTGTATTGACAAAGAGGACAAGCTGTTAATCCTTAAGGAGAAGGAGCAGTTTATCAAAAAAGCAGGTATGCTTGAAATTGTCAACTTTACTGAAACTGTTGACGATATCGGTGGTCTTGAAAATCTGAAAGAATGGCTACAACGTAAGGCAAAAATCTTCGCCAATCTTGATAAAGCAATTAAATTCGGTGTTGATGTTCCTAAAGGCATAATGATTATTGGTATGCCCGGTTGCGGAAAAAGCCTTACAGCGAAAGCTACTGCAAGTCTTTTTGAAATTCCGCTTGTTCGTCTTGACGTAGGTCGTCTTTTAGGTAAATATGTCGGTGAATCCGAAAACAATATGCGGAAAGCATTAAAACTTTCAGAAGCTATTAGCCCTTGCGTATTATGGATTGACGAAATAGAAAAAGCTTTTGCAGGAGTAGGCAGTGACGGAGGCAATGAAGTTACAACACGTCTGTTCGGGCAGTTCCTCACTTGGATGCAGGAAAAGGAAAACACTGTATTTATTGTTGCGACCGCAAATGATATTTCACGGATGCCGCCTGAATTTATGCGTAAAGGTCGTTTTGATGAATTATTCTTTGTTGATTTGCCGAACGGCGAAGAAAGAAGAAAAATTATTGATATCCACCTTAAAAAGCGCAAGAAATGGAACAAAAATATTGATTCCATTGCTTTGATTAAAGAAACAAACGGATTTAATGGTGCTGATATTGAGGCTGTTGTAAAAGACACTATTGAAGCTGCTTTTATTGATGGAAAGGATATTATAACTACAGAGGATTTGATAAAATCCGTAAAGGATACAAAGTCAATATCCAGTACACTTAAAGATAAAATTAAGCAGATTAAGGATACAATTGAAAAGATTGATATCAAGCCTGCAAGTCGAGAAGATACACACAAATCTACATAATAAGGAGCAATTACTATGACTAACGAAGAATATGACATTCTTGCCATAGATGAAGAACACCAGCCGATTATTGTCGAGGAAGAATGCGAAGCGTTAAAGCCTATTGTAAAGGATTTTGTGCAGACTTATGCTCAAAATGCAGATGCTCCTGTTGAAAGTTGGCTTGGTGCAAAAATGCAGGAGCATCTTCCTGAAAAATCGGATAAGGAAATCAAAAGCATTACCGATGAAATTATTACTACACTTAAGGTAAACGAACAAAAATCCAAGTCATTAAGCGAAGCTATTAAAAATGGACGTAGCAAGGAAAGCTGGTTTGCTTTTGAAATGAAACAAGTGACTTCAGCTATGTCTGCCCAGGAAGCTTCTCAATACCTTGCCGGATTGGACTCCGCATTAAACACAGCCAATGAATCGTTATACCGTACAATTACAACACAAGCAGGAAACATCAACCAAAATCCTCGCTTGGACGGTTTTATTGCCGAACAGTATCATGCTCAGACTTTTAATCTCAACGCTGAAGCAACAGGAAGTCAGTACAGAGCTAAAGTTTTAGAGCCTAACGGAAATGGTTATGCAAAGAATTCCGTTGATATTGTTATCGTTGACGGTAACGGAAAGGTTGTAAAGCGTTATCAGTCGAAGTATTGCAAGGATGCTAATGCTACAGCTCAGGCGTTTGAAAACGGAGACTATCGTGGACAGCAGAAGCTTGTCCCCGAAGGACAGGAAACGGCTATTAAAAAGAAATGCACAACAGTAATTGAAGCCCCAGACGGTACTACAAGCAATCCTCTTTCTAAATCCAGAGCAGAACAAATGCGTGATGAAGCACGGAGTGGAAGCTGGAACGACCTCAACTGGAATGAGTATAAGGCCAAAGATTTAGCTATGGGTATAGGTAAACAGGCAGGATATGCGGCATTACAAGGTGCTGCTATTGGCGTTGGCTTTGATGTAGCTCAAAAGTTATGGAATGGTGAAGAAATTAAAGGTGAAGAAATCGTCGAAACAGCTTTGGTAAGCGGCGCGGATTTTGGCGTTAAAGCTGCTGCAGCCGGTGCATTAAAGGTCGGTGTTGAGAAGAATATCATAAAGGTTATTCCTAAAGGAACTCCTGCAAGTTCGATTGCAAATATAGCTCACGTTGCCATTGAAGATATTAAAATCGTTGGAAAAATGGTTACCGGTGAGCTTTCCTTCAAGGAAGGCGTTGACAAAATCGAGCAGACAACCGTTGCTACCGCCGCAGGAATTGCTGCTATGGGTAAAGGAGCAGCTATCGGTGGTGCTATTGGTTCCGTGTTCGGTCCTGTTGGCACAGCGGTTGGTGGTTTTATCGGCGGAACTGTAGGCTATATGGCAGGTTCTAAGGTTGGCGAGACTATTGTTAAGGGCGTTCAGAAATTCCGTGAGAAAGCAAGAGAAGTTGTAAAATCCATCGGAAACAGCATTAAATCGGCGGCAAGTAAAGTCGCAAGCGGTTTTATGAGTTTTTGTAGTGGTGTGAAAAGCTTGTTTAGTTGGTGATGGTTATGATTTCTGATTTTGGGTTGAATGGATTTAATCTCCCTGTTATACTAAAGAAAGATTTCGAATATTATGTGCAGTTGTGTGATTATTTGGATAAATATAATAGCACTATTCAAAGATTTGATATATTGCCTCCTGAAACCAAGCGTTCAACTTCTGAAAATTGTGACTTTATCAAGCAGAGCATTAAGAATTATTATAATGCACGTATAATAGATGCACACAAAAATATATCAAATATCTTAGGCAAATATATAACTGATTACCCTTTTTTAGTATCACCATTAAATGAGAGTTACGCTTTTCGTGGATGTGCCCCAGAAAAATTAAGAAATTCTGTTTACAAAGAAACTAATAAAGCTAATTATGAAGAAATGATGGAAATGGAATTGAATTTCTATCGTGCAAGAACATCCCAAAATCCATTGGAATGCAAAGATATGTTACATATTCCGTTTAATCTTCGTGGTAAAATATCTACTCAAAGATTCAGTATTCCTGGAGTACCCTGTTTTTATTTCTCAACTACATCTTTGGGTGCTTGGCTGGAATTAGGAATGCCAGAAGCAACAAAATTTCAAGTGAGTGAATATACTTTACCCTCAGATATTACGGTGTTAAATTTATGTTTTCAGCAGCATCTTATAAATGGAAAATCCAGTTTTATTAACACGAATGGTGAACTATCAGATTTTTTAAGTTCTGTAGAGATATTTCCTTTGATTATAGCTACATCATTCAAAATTGAGGAGGAAAATCGCAATTTCAAATCAGAATACATCGTTTCGCAATTAATAATGCAGGTAGCTAATTCAATCGGTATAGATGCTGTTGCGTATTTATCAAAAAGAATTAACGATTTATCGGCTTATCCTCAATGTGTAAATTTGGCAATACTGATTCCACAAAAAGATATTGATTCTGAAGAGCTGTACTGGGAATACGCACATCAAATTGCGTTAACAGCACCAATTTGTTTTGCTGATTTCATTGAAGGTTCAGATGTCAAATCTACATTTAAACCTACGACCCTTATAAATAAAACATATCAAAAACCAAACATTAGCGATAGAATATCAATCTTCGGACAATCAATAAATTATACCGATACGATGTTTTCAAGATTTGACGAGTATCTGCATAAATTAGAAAAGAGACTAGTTTTATAATTTTATGTGCATTTTTAAAGATAATTGGAGGCAGCACTACCTCATCCATTCGGAGAGCGCAATGACAATTTTAATAGAAGCCTATACGGGTGTCGAAAGTGTCTTTGCGTTACTTTTGCCGAAAGAAACAAAGGTAGAAGCAAGCCTTATCAAAATATGCGACAGCTACTCTACCGAATAAAAGAGGTAACACGGGTAACAAAGGCAACAGACAACGCAGTAATGCGGATTGTGCTACCTGAAATCTTCCCCAAAGTTACGTTTTCTGTTTCCCAGATAGGTGCGTAACAAAGCGGTGCGACAGTTAGATTACTTCACCCCGAAATGCACGGAGAGAACGGTGCACTATTAAATAAATACAAAATAGCGTTACTGATTTTTGCGGTAACGCTATTTTATCGAAATATAGCTGCTTTGGTGGGTGTGCCCATATGGGATATTTACAGTCGTGTTTGGATTCGAGTGGCCTAAAATATCGGCAACAGTCTTTACGTCCGTACCTTTTGCGATCATTGCAGAAGCTACGAAATGACGCATAGAGTGGATACCGTAAAAGTCCATACCGTGCTTTTTGCACATTTTTTTGAGATAATTGTAGGGTAGACCGTTATACATTATCTTTGTGTATGTAGTGTCACAGAAAAGGTAGTCATCATCGGTGTGCCTTATCCCCATAAACTTCTTGCTGTTCATCTCCTGAGCCTTGTATCTGAGGAATAGGTCAATAATGATCTGAGGGAGCTTTATCATTCTTACGGAGCTTGCCGTTTTGGTATTGCCCACGTACATCTCTTTCTTTTTCCTTGAATAGTTGGCAGCCCTCTCGATCCTGAGAATGTGCGTATCGATATTGATGTCGCTGAACCTCAGACCTACTATTTCCGAACGCCTGAGTCCACAGATAATGGCAATAGAAGCAAAAAGCTGATATTTCAGCGGCGCTTCGGAATACAGCAGCTCAACAAACTCCTCTGCCTGTTCGGGCGTATAGATTTTTCTTTCAGCCTGATTCGGAGGAGTAAGCTTTACGTTGGTACAAGGATTCTTGGTGAGCATTTCGATACGGATAGCGTAATCAAACACTTCCGAAATAAATGAGCGGTAATGCTTTATCGTCTTGTAGGAAAGTCCTTTTTCGGGATCGATCTTGTTCACACCGGGCTTTGTAAGCGAATTGATGAAATCCTGAATGTGGATAGTCTTTATCTTATCCATTCGCATATCACCGATAGCTTCATAAGTCCTTTCCTTGAAATCCTCACAGCGTTCACGAGTGGTTGTAGCCTGCTGAATATCGGCATAATCCGTAAACCACTTCTCCGCAAAGGCTCTGAATGTGATGGTGGGCAATATGGCAAGTGAATTGATTTGCTGTTCAAACTCAAAGCCTATCGCTTCAACCGCCTTGTCACGCTTTTTCTCGGTCATACCCTCGAAGCGTGGATCGTCAAACCTTATGGTCTGATAAACAAACTTGGGTGTTCCTTTTTCATTCTTACCGCAGAACACCCTGATACGGTAAGCACTTTCTCTTTTTGTAATGTTCATTAACATTACTCCTTTCGGGTTGCAAAAGGATAAATAACGTGTGGTTGGTTGTCTGTCCCTTCTGGGTGGATACCTTCTATATCTCCCTGTCTGTTGCCGCAGACGGGGAGATTTTTTTGTAAGCACAAAAAGCACTTACTTTATATCAGCCCAGAGCATATTCATCTGAATTTCAAAATTATCTATCCATTCAGAAAACGCTTCGGGCGATATTTCGCCGTTTCGGACACCGTTACGCTTTTCATAGCTTTCCGATGTGAAATTGGAGAAGATGTCATTGCAGAGCTGTAGATTATCTCCTGTCAGCTGCCCCTTCTCCTTTGCTCGCCTTATCCTTGTGTACCAACGCTGATACACTTTCATATATTGAGCTTCATATTCATCATTGTGCTTTTCCTTGTATCTGCTTAACTTTTCGGAATTTCTCTGTTTCCTGCAGGCATCGGAACAAAGTACATCAAACAGGCTCGACTTTGCAATGAACAGCTTTCCGCAATTCAGACAGTATCTCGGGAAAAGGCTCTTGCTGTAAAGCAGTCGGATATAGTATTCGACCATCGACACCAAGGAAACGTCCGTAACAGCGTATTCCGCACCGTTCTTGCCCTTGATAATCATCATAGGCATATCGTCCTTGACGTATTTGCCCAGCAGATAATCAATAGCTTGGTCTGTGTTCGGATCTCTCGAAGGCGTGAAGCTTATATGACGCTGATGATATACAAAGTCCTCATTTATAAGTGCGGTCTGCGTTATCTCCAGATGCTCGCACAGCCACTCCAGCTCGTCCTCACCGATACGGTCGGACAGAGCCTTGTCAATTACCTTTTTCAGATAACCGCATGTTACGTTATCATCGGGAACGGCAACACTGCTGCCTTTAAGATAGTTGAGCATTTTGCAGTCGGAAGAAAGGTCAAACAGGAACGAACCTATCTCTCTTTCGGCTTTTTCAACGCTTTTATCTGCGAAAATTCCACCATTTATATATCTGAATACCTTTTTCGGCTCGCCGTATATGACTATTTCTTTCAGATCATTGCAGTCAACGCATATCGCTATGCACATATCCGCAAAAAACTTGTAATCCGCCATTAAATCAGCTCCATTTCAAAAAACGCTTCAAATCTATTTCCATCTATTTTCTTGGTTCATTTTCGATTATACCAAAATTTTTCTAAAATAGCAATAGCAAAACTGTTGCAAAAAACTCACACAGTTTTATTCAAATTATAAGAAATTACGCAAATTGCAAAAAACCTACTTGACATTAAGAGGCGACTGCGCTATAATCAAGATAATTCGATAGATATATTTATTTGTCGAACGCAAAAAATTCACATTAAACTACATTAGGAGGAATTGATTTATGACCGAAAACACCAAGCCTGTGACACTTATGACCATTCACGAAGCGGCAAAGACAGGCATTATGCCCGAAAACACTCTCAGACGTATGTGCAGGAACAACGAAGTCCCCTGCCTGCACGATGGAAGAAGGACGTTCATCAACTTTGATGTGCTTGTTTCCTTCCTCAACGATCCCAACAACTATATTAAGGGGGCGGAGGTGAATGGATAAAAAAGAAGAAGCCGTCCTTTTCCCGACTGTTGGCGCAGCCGAGGGACAGCTTCCGTATAATTATTACTAACCTATTATACCATACGAAGAACCGCAATGCAATACCCCCGACATAAAATTTTTCTCGGAAATAGAAGCTGCTACCGTTGATTGGCTGTGGTATCCGTACATTCCGTTCGGTAAAGTGACTATTATTCAGGGTGATCCGGGCGAAGGCAAGACCACCCTTGCCCTGAATATCGCCGCTATTCTGAGCAGGGGCGAGCGATTGCCGACAGAATTGGAGTACACATATACTTATAATAGTATCACTTCGATTTATCAGACAGCCGAGGACGGGCTTGCTGACACTATCAAGCCCAGGCTGACCGCCGCCAATGCCGATTGCAGTCGTATCTGCACCATTATTGAGGGCAGTGATGCTCTGCACTTCTGCGACAGTCGGCTTGAAGATACGATAGCATCAACAGGAGCAAAGCTCTTGATAATGGACCCGATACAAGCATATCTCGGAGCAGACGTTGATATGCACCGAGCAAATGAGATACGGCCTGTTATGTCAAGACTTGAAGCAATTGCCGAGAAATACGGTTGTGCCGTTGTCCTTATCGGGCATATGAACAAAAGCGGAAAGAAGGCTCAATACAAGGGGCTTGGCTCTATCGACATTACGGCGGCTGCCAGAAGCGTTCTGTTTGTGGGGCGCAGGGACAATGACAAGCGCAAACGCTGTATTATCCCCATAAAATCAAACCTTGCTCCCGAAGGACGGGCTGTTCTTTTCAGCGTAGGAGAGCAGCTCACTTGGGAGGGCTTTGACGATATTGACATCAGCAAAGTTTGCTCGGATATGGGGCATTCCTATGATAAACCGCCTTCAAAAGTGGAGCAGGCTGAACTTTTTCTCAAGGAGCTGTTTGACGGAAAAAGAGAAATACGAAGCACGGAGGTTGAATACGCTGCCAAAGAGCAGGGCATCAACAAGCGTGTTCTTGATACGGCAAAGAAAAATCTGCATATTTCGTCCCGTAAATCGGGAGATTATTGGTTTTATGTGTTTCCCGATTGACAGACGATTGCATTGTTGCATTGTTGCATTCTTGCAATGTTGACTCAAACAACGCTATTTAGTCGATTATCGTCAAGAATGCAAGGGTGCAAGATTGCAGACCATACGAAAGGAGTTACAAGTTATGAGTGAAAAGAAGATATCTCACGTTCAGGGTAAGGGCTGTTTATCCCACAACAACCGCACATTTATCCCCAAAAACACAAATCCCGAAAGACGTTGTTTTAACAGCTATTTTATACAGGAGAATATCGCCGACAGCTACGATAAGTTGTTCGGAAAGGCTGTTGACGAATACAACAGCAAGCAGAAGCGGAGCGACAGAAAGATAAAAGGAAGCTATTTTGAGCATCTGTTTCATCACGCACCCTGCAGCACCGTTCTGGAGTCCCCCAACGGACAGAAAAGCTTTTACGAGGACGTTGTTCAGATAGGCACAAAAGATGATACGGGCAGCGGCTCCGATGACGGTGAAAAAGCGAGATTTATTTTGATTGATTATATGGAAGATTTTCAAAGGCGAAATCCGAACTTTTATGTTTTCAATGCGGTTTTGCATATGGACGAAGCTACTCCGCATCTTCATATTGATTACATTCCTATCGGGCATTACGACAGAGGCATTTCCGTTCAGAACGGGCTTGCCCAGGCTCTGTTTGAAATGGGATATGGCAAGGGCAAGGACGCTATTAACAGATGGCGTAAAGCGGAACGTGAGGAGCTTCGCAAGATTTGCGAAATTCGTGGGCTGCATATTGCCGATGAAGATAAAGGGCGTGGTTTCAGCTATAGCTGTGAGGAGTACAAGGAATACAAGGAAACTATAAGCGGCTATGAAAAGAAGGTTTCCGAGCTTGAAATAAAAGTAAGAGAGCTGTCTGCGGACATAGAAACCAAATCCTCGGAAGTTAGCGACCTTAACGATAAGAAAACCGTATTGCAGAACGAGGTGGATTCCCTCACGGCAGGAAAAGAGTTAGTAGAAATTTCCGAAATAAAGGCTGTGAAAATGCCGCTTCATAAGCTTATGATAGATGAAGCGGAAATATCGGGAATTGAAAATCTGAAAAAATCAGTTTCAGCCAAAGCAGAGGAGCTGTCCGCCAGAGAAAAGAATCTTGATATTCGTGAGGAAAGGCTCAGTGAAAGTCAAGAGCAGCTTGTTATCCGGGAAAGCAGGATTGCAGAAAAGGAGCAGGAGCTTGACAAGCTTCAGAAGGAAATTGCCGAACACAACGAATATGCGAAGCACAACAGCTACAAAGCGTTCGTAAAGGATTCGGAGATTGATCCACTTTTCCAGAGAGCAAAGAAAACCTTGGAAGAAGCAGAAAAGATGAAATACGAACAGGAACATATGACGGAGCTTCTTCAGAAATACAAGTCAAGCAACGAGCATCTTATGGCAGACCTTGCGCAGAGTCGGAGAACGGAGAAGGAGATCAGAACGGAGTTTTCCTATCAGAAGAAGCAGGCGGAAAAAGAAATAGAAAAGCTGCGTGCCAAAAGTGAAGAAACCTCGGAGGAATACAAAAAGGAGATCTCCGAACTTTCCGAAAAGCTGGAAAGTGCAAATGCTCTGAACAGCAGTTTATCGGAAACGAACAAGACCCTGTCGGGAGAAAATGAGAAACTCACCAAAAATAACAAATGGCTGAACGGGCTGATCGACACGCTGTATGAGATTGGGCGTTTTATCTGCAGCAAGCTGAAAATTGATTTTGACAGGATCGTGGACAAACGCCTTGACGGTTATTCGCTGAATTACATTTTCGGGAATAACGGTCGGGAGAGATAATCCTACAAAATATCCTATCCCTATATTATGGAAAAATCCGTATCACGCACGATACGGATTTTTTCTTTTTCCGTTTACAGGGAGTGCAGAGGGAACGGCTGCTCGCTGTCCGCAGACAGCGAAATCCCCCTCGGAGAGCCCCGTGTACTTTTGATGAGGTCTTGTGCCTTGTCAAAAGTACTAAGGGGTTAGCTTTGACGGGATCAAAGCTAACGGGGGCGGCTTCGCCGCAAGCATTTTTCAAAAAGCATACTTTAACACTATAAGATATACCTATATTTTGGAAAATATCTCACAATAGCGTCTTGAATTATTTTGTCATTTATGATATACTATAATGAATGAATATACATATTAACAAAAGGAATGAAAATAAAATGGATAAACGGAACCAAGCACACGTAAATGTTACACATAAAGAAAAACAAAAAGCCATTATCTCATGCATTGCAACTTTATTTATATTTTTGGCGACTGGATTGGTTTTAAGTGTTCTAAGAGGTTTCTTAGGAGAATTATTCTCTTTTGATTCTGATTCAATTGTTATAAAAAATATATTTAATATTTCAGCTTATATAATTTCTGGAGTAATAACGTGCATACTTGTCTATAAAGATAGTGGGATATCTTTAAAATCAGCTTTTTCAATTAAAAAAATTGATTTTTCTATTATCATAGCAGGAACGTTTGGTATTCATGCACTGCAAGATATAATTCTACAATGCGTGGCATTAGCTTTATCTAATAATATACATACCGATGCTTCTAATGAAACATCAATTACGTTAGTTACTATAATTGAGTTAATTTTTATTGCACCAATTATTGAAGAAATTGTATTCAGATTTGCTGAAATTGAGTTGTTGCGTGGCAAATTTAAAAAAGTCTTCATATGTATCGTTATATCATTTACATTTGCAATATGCCACGGTTACGGAATACAAGGCATTACCTCTATGTTTACTTTTTCTCTTTTCTTATGTTTAATATATTACCGCTTTCAGAATTTAGTATATCCTATCGCAATACATATGTTTCGTAATGCTATAGCATTTCTTTATACAGATAAAATTCACTTTTTGGGTTCACCAATAGCAATAAAAAATAATGGATTTATAGTTTATTCGAAGCCTATTATAGTTATTGATGTATTTATTCTTATAGCAATTTTAATTTATGCAAAATTATATTATATTCCTAAATATGTAAAAAAATAAGAATGAGTGTGCATAAAAAGGTGAATACATATGGACAAGAAAACGGTTGAATATTTATGTTAATCAAAGGAGTTATTTTATGGATTTCTTCAATTATTCAGTTAATTGTTCATCACGTTATGTCAGTGTGATAGACATACTTAACATTTCAGAGATGTCATTTGATTCATGTGATAAATGTGGTGCTGATAAGCTTGTAAAATGGGGAAATGTAATTCCTAAATTTGAATGTGAAGATGTCACTAAGAATAGAAAGCTTCCGGATATTATGTTATATGGTGGAAGAATGCTGCAGTCATTCAAATCATGGGAAATAGTTTCAGAAAATGTCAAAAAAATATTTGATGATGAAAAGCTTACAGGAGCGATCTTTTATCCGGCAGAAATAGTATATAAGCAACGTGGAGAGTATAAAACGCTTGAGAAACAATATTTCATTATGGAAGTTGTGGGAAAAGCAGAAATAGACTTTAAAGCTATGGGTGTAAAATGTTCATTATGTGAATTATGCGGTCACTTTGTATTTGAGGGATCTCTCTGTCCTTTATTTTCAAAAAAAGGCATATATCCTACGATTATAAAAAAAGATTCGTGGGATGGCTCTGATGTGTTTAATAATAATGACTGCACCGAAAGATTTGTTAAATCAATACTCAAAGCGGGCTTATTAGGATTTGAGTTCATTGATTATAAGCAGAAATATGATGCATTTGATAAAAAAATCTATTTTAAGACGTTAAAAGATTTTAATAAGATTTCAACACTAAAAGAGAAAGATTTATGATGCTTTAAATCTTATATGACACATTAACAAAAATATATTTCAAATAGCTCTCTTTAGAATATATTTGACGCAAATCCACTAGAAAATTACTTGGACAACTTCCGGACAACTTTCTGGACAACTCACCTCAAACGCCCTCGAAAATGCTCGAATACCAAAATCCGACATTAACCGCAAATGGCTTAAAATCGTCATTTTTGCAACAGTCTAAAGCAAGGTACAACGACGGCATAACTTTCAAGTCCCGTCACTCCGACCAGAAATAAACCGTTGTAAAAAGCGTGATTTTACGTTATTACAGCGGTTTTTCTTTTTTTATATTTTTTTAGAGTTGCGAAAAACATCGTTAAAAAATCTAATATTTTTGCAAAGTAGGATGTCAAAAAGGGGGTCACTCAATAAATGATTTGCCTATTTTATGCAAAAAAATCACTTTTATATTGCAATTTTGATTATGTTATGCTATAATATTTTTGTTCAAAAAATAACAAATTGAAAAAAGCTGTACTTCAGTATTTTTCAAAAAAGGATGGTAAGAGATATGAATCGTACACTCAAAAAAGCAGTGTCCTTTTTTACTGCGGTTGCATTGTCCATTTCAACAGCAATTAGTGTTTCGGCAGCCGGCTCGAGCAAAAAAATTGTCGAGGAGGGCAATTACAAACACGTTATTCTGACAGAAAGCGGCGTATTTTTCACAGATTTTTCAGAAAAAGAAATGGCTCAACCAAATTCAGCAAAATCAATTCTATGTGTTACTCCTGATGGAGCTACAAAAAAAGTTAAGCTTACAACCAAAAAAGCTGTTGATTATTCCAATATAAACACTGCATCTGTATATTCAGACTATTCTTCCTGGGGCAGAAGATTTTTGGATTTATCATATTTCAATGATTCAAATGATTATTCATACAATTCTGAACATGACATTGTTTTTTCATCAGGAAAAACTGTACACGTTTCCGAAAAAGATGAAATAAATTACATAAACAATAGAGATTATGTTGCAGTAATTTCATCCATAAAGACGACCTCAAAGACAGAAAAGTCTTATAAATCTTCCGTAATCAATTTGTATAACGGAAGAGGCAAAGCAGTTGTTTCGGTGCCTTACTCCACATTCAAGGGAGCCAACGGAAGTCGTGTTACAATGGCAGATTACGATGGCGTGACCAAAACAGCGCTGTTTTCAAATATAGACGATCGCGACGCCAAAAATTATTATATATGGGCAGTAAGAGATAATAAGCTTGCTTTCAAACTCAAAGCTGAAAATGTTGGATATCCCGAAATTGTAAAGAACAAAAAGGGCAAGGCAGCTATAAGTATTTATGATTACGATACAAATAAAACTAAATACTATTATCCCAAAACAGGCAAGAAAATGAGCAGCTTTGAACCATATTATTCTTATGATTCAAAATCCTATGACAGTTATTCCGTTAAGACATCCGGATCAAACTACAATGTATATAACAAAAGCGGCAAAAAGCTGTACTCTATCTCCAAGAAAAACGTAGCAGGTTACCACGTTTATAAAGATACCGTTGTAATTATTACAAAATCCGGCTCCAAGTATGGATTGATCCTGGTAAAGTAATTATGTGTTTAATGTATGGGGTCACCATTGCGCAGTTATGCAATGGTGATCCTATATATTTATCCAAATAATCCGAAGGGATGGGATCTATATTATTAAAAAAGGGAAAAAAGGCAGGGGCATTCCTTTATATTCAAAAATACCGCCGGTATTGATCTGCTCATTACTTTGTATTTTGGTTGTGTTTACAGTACCAACCACAGTTATTTTATCACTGAACGAAAGCTTTCTTGTGCCTTCATCTAACGGCGTGATCATTGATTACTGCTTGAGGGGAAGAGAAATACTGATTTTCACTATCTCCATATTTCTCTTGTTATTCTGGATCGGCGAACGCATATTCCCCGATCATCCTTTACAGTCAGTCTATATACATAACAATCGTTCGAGGGCATTAGTGATATTATGCATGGTATATATACTGTTTGCTGCAATATCATCTTATTTGGGTGAATACAAAGAAGTAAGCTTTTGGGGATTTGCTTCCGAAAGTGAAGGCTTGGCGGCAGTTATCGGTTATATAACACTGTTCCTTGCAGCCTATGAATACTTCCGAACCCAAAGTGCACTGAAGGTACTTGGCAGTGCTGTTTTTGTTATTTCCGTTATTATTGTCCTGCTGTTTCTTGTTGAGCAGTGTTTTGGATCGCTTATTTTCTTGATTTTCGATATTACGGACAAAAGAAGCGGAACAGCTTTGCTCTTCGGAAATTCATCAAACTGCGGCAGCTTCTGTGCTGTTATTGCAATCGCCGCCATAGGTTTTGCCTATTGTGAGCAAAATAACCGGTTGAAATATATTAAAGGATTTTTTGCAGGCGGACTAATACTGACTGTTATAACCACTTTTTCAAGTGCCGCTGTATATGGAATGCTCTTCGGGTTAGTTTTCACTTTTTTTCTTATTCTTTTCAAAACAGACATTAATAAAAAACAGGGAGTGATATTTACAGCCGTTCTTATAACACCGCTAATTGTTTTTTTATTAATAAACCCCAAAACGGCATTAAAATATCTTGGTTCAAGTTTCACAAATAGCGGAGCCTATTCAGCCAATAACAATTTTGACCTGAAAGATATTTTAATGGAAGGAAATATACTGTCTGTTTCGGATGCCGAAAACACCTTAATAATAAAGGCAGAAAAGGATGGTACATTCATCTTTTCTGACAATAACGAAACAGAATTGATGCGTTCATCATCAGGCATAACAACCTTTGAACAGCCCTTTTCTGAAATAACAGCCGAAATAAGCGACAATATCATTACGCTTGACCTTGGATATGCGGATTCTGTTTCCTTTGCTGTTTATAACGGTGCCTTTCAATTAATAGGAATGAACGGTTATCTTGAGCCTGAATTATCTACAAGCGCTTTTCCCGAGTATTCGCGTTTTTACAAATTCGGAACAGGAAGAGGATATATCTGGCTCAACAGCATACCGCTATTGAAGGACTCTGTAATTGTAGGCTGCGGAGCAGGACAGTTCCCGTTTTACTTTCCGCAAAACGACATAGTCGGTACGTTGAATACACACGGGAATTATCCTTTGCTTACAGATAAACCCCATTGTCTATACCTTGGGATCGCTATATCGTATGGAATACCTGCTCTTTTTGTATTTCTTGCAATTACCGCTATCTCTGTTAAAGGCAGTTTTATCAAATTCCGCAAGCAGTCGGATCACATTTCTGCTGCTATATTGGGAAGTATTCTTTGCTTCCTTATTATGGGAATAGCAAATGACAGTAACCCTGTGGTAAGTCCTTTGTTCTGGATCCTTTTGGGTGTATCTGCAACATCAGAGAACGTTCAAGAGCCTTGATACGCTATTTCATGGTGACAATCGAGTATTAAGAAAACGCTGATTAATACTAAAAACCATTTAAACTGTAGACAAAAAATCTGCGCAAAATCCATATACGAGAGATTTTTGCTTGATTTTTTGTACAGTTTTTAAATGGTTTTAAGTATAATACTAATCCCCGATAAAAGTGTAGACAAAAAATCCGCGCAAAAACCATATATTCAAGTTTTTGCTTGATTTTTTGTACACTTTTTAATCGGGGATTAGTATAAAATGATATAGTATAATAAAACTTGACACAATCCAACCACGAAAATATAATAAA
>JBJFFR010000050.1:0-20232 GCA_051891935.1 Oscillospiraceae bacterium | reverse complement strand
AAGAATAAGCGCAATTCACGAATTTTTGGTTTACAAAACGATTTCTCACGTTCTGATTTAAATTTCTTTTCGTGAATTGCGCTTTTGATTTGTTGGTTATTACGCTATTGCTGAAAGCTTTTTGCCATAGTTTAGAGAGTTTCGCTTCTGCGGAAGCGACCAAAGGGCTTCCGCCCTCTGGACACCTGACGAGCTGTGCCCAGCTCGACCGGCTGCTTGGCTTCGCATTTTAACAACAAATGTTATAACTTGATATTACTTTATTTTCGAGAACAGCTTCATCGTGTTTTCCATTGTCTTTTCCGCAACAAGCTTGGGGGAAACTTCTTTTATCTCCGCTATCTTTTCAATAACGTTCACGATCATTCCGCTGTCGCAGCGTTTCCCTCTGTTCGGTTCGGGTGCCATATAGGGACAGTCCGTTTCAAGCATAAGTCTGTCAAGCGGTATGACCTTGAGCGCTTCAACGGCTCTCCGTGCATTTTTGAACGTCAGAACTCCCGTGAAGCTTATGTTCATTCCAAGCGCAAGCACCTGTTTGGCTGTTTCCGCCGAACCCGAAAAGCAGTGCATAACGCCGCTCACTTCTCCCCTTTTTTGGAGAATATTCATTGTGTCCTCCGTCGCATCGCGCGAGTGGATAACAACGGGCAGTCCCATTTCCTTTGCAAGGTCAAGCTGCTCCTCAAAGAAGCGTATCTGCATTTCCCTGTCGAAGCCTTCAAAGTGATAGTCAAGTCCTATCTCGCCTATAGCAACGACCTTTTCATACTCCGCCATTTTGCGGATGATATCAAGATAGCCGCTCGGTGCGTCCGAAGCGTCCTCGGGATGAATGCCGACCGCTGCGTAAACGAACGGATATTTTTTTGCAAGTTCAACCGAAAACTGCGAGCGTTCAACAGTGCAGCCAATGTTGACGATGTTCCGAACGCCGCCCTTGTTAAGCCGCAGTAGCAGCTCATCTCTGTCGGAGTCAAACTGTTCGTCATCGTAGTGTGCGTGTGAATCAATGTATGTCAGCATTTTGGTTCTCCTTTTTATCGGGAATTAGTATTACAGCCAATCTCCCGTGTCGATCTCTGTTTTAAGAGCTTCAAAAAGCGGAATAAAGTCTTTTTTCAGCCTGCGAATGACAGCTAAAGACTGTTCATCGCTGTAAGTGTGGGCAAGAATATTCCTTGCTTCAAGCAGTTTAAGCCAGCCTTCGCAGTTTTCTATCATTCCGCATTGATAAGCAAGCTTTATGACAGCTCTCGGGGAGCCTACTCTTTCGTCGGTGCGTCCGTGATTATCGAGGATTTCTTTAATCAGTTTCCAAGACTGTTCAAAGCAAATTGTAAAAAGTCCTGCTATACCCACCTGTTCAACAACGGTATAAGGTTCTTTTGTTTCGGCACCCTCTTTAAGATTTGCGAGCGCACGACTAAAATTTTCATATTTTTTCATACAGCAAAACTCCTTCTCTGTCAATTTCGGCTTTTAACTCGTCCGATATTCCTTTATTAAGGTCAACAACGTCAAACATAAGAAGCGTCCACGCATTTTCTTCAAGGTCGTAGTAAAAGTCAATGGCATTGCCTCCGCTGACTGCAAGGTCAATGTCACTTCTTTCCGAGTTTTGACATCTTGCTCTTGAACCGAAAAGGATAACTTTTTTTATGTCGTTTTTTTGGGCGATATTGATAATATCCTCTTCGACCCTTTTATCAAGATCGTATCTCACAGCCGAACACCTCCGCAGAAAACATTTTTTCATACTTTATTTTATCATCTTTGAACAATACTGTCAAATACCAACTGTATTTATGTCATTCTGCAAAAAAATTTGCTTGCTTAATCGTTTTAAATTATGAATTTTTTTATTACCCCCTTGAAATGTCTGTGTGAAAATGCTACAATTGAAATTAATGGTGGAGAAACGTTTACAAAGAAAATTTTTCTTGAATGTTTCCCCGATTAAAATGTAAAAATCAAAGAATCAAAAAGGAGCGTGTTCCCATGAACTACGGACATTTTGACCTTGCGAATAAGGAATATGTCATCACTAACCCCGAAACTCCAATGCCTTGGGCGAACTATCTCGGTTCCCCCGAATACGGCGCTATCATCTCGAACAACGCAGGCGGCTACAGCTTTGTAAAGAGCGGCGCTAACGGTCGTGTTATCCGTTACCGTTTCAACTCCGTTGCTGTTGACCAGCCGGGTCGTTACGTTTATATCAAGGACGGCGAAACAGGCGAATACTGGTCTGCTTCCTGGGCGCCCGTATGCAAGGATCTTGCCGAATTCAAGAGCGAATGCCGTCACGGTACAGCTTACACCGTTATCACTTCCGAATACAAGGGCATCAAGTCCGAGGTTACATACTATGTTCCGAAGGATGCTACATACGAAGTATGGGCTGCAAAGATCACAAACACCGACAGCAAGCCCAGAAAGCTTTCCGTTACCGGCTACTGCGAATTCGTAAACGACAATAACTACGAGCAGGATCAGGTAAACCTCCAGTACACACTCTTCATCACTCGCACATACTTCAAGGATAACTTCATCCTCCAGAAGCAGAACGAGATCTTTAAGAACCCCGACAACGAGCGTTTCCTCGGCGTTGCAAAGGCAAAGGTTGATGCTTACTGCGGCGATCGTGACGCATTTGTAGGTTCTTACAGAGGCTATGCTAATCCGAAGGGCATTGAAGAAGGCCTTAAGGGTCAGCTCAACTATAACACAAACTCCTGCGGCGCTCTCCAGAGCGATATCGTTCTCCAGCCTGGTGAAACAAAGGAACTCACCTATGTTCTCGGTCAGAAGCCCGAAGCTGTTGCAAAGGAGATCATTGCAAAGTACGAAAAGCCCGGCGTTGTTGAGGCCGAGGTTGAGGAGCTCAAAAACTACTGGCACGAAAAGCTCGGCAACTTCCAGGTAAATACTCCCGATGCCGACTTCAACAATATGGTAAACGTTTGGAACGCTTACAACTGCTTCATCACATTCATCTGGTCAAGAGCAGCTTCCTTCCAGTACTGCGGTTTGAGAAACGGCTTCGGCTACCGTGATACTGTACAGGATATCCAGGGTATCATCCACCTTGCTCCCGAAATGGCAAAGAAGCAGATCGAATTCATGCTTTCCGCACAGGTTACTAACGGCGCAGGTCTTCCGCTCGTTAAGTACACTCATAAAGCAGGTCAGGAAAACCACCCCGACGAGAACGACGAGAATACAGCATACGCAAAGGAAACAGGTCATCCTTCCTACCGTGCCGATGACGCTCTCTGGCTCTTCCCGACAATTTACAAGTACATCTCCGAAAGCGGCGATATCGCATTCCTCGATGAAGAGATCTTCTACGCAAACGACGGCGAAAAGGGCACAGTTTACGACCACCTTAAGAGAGCTATCATGTTCTCCATGAACAACCTCGGCAACCACGGTATGCCTGCAGGTCTTCACGCTGACTGGAACGACTGTCTCCGCCTTGGCAAGAAGGGCGAATCCACATTCGTTGCATTCCAGCTCGTATATGCTGTTAAGATCCTCCGTGAATATGCAGTTCTTAAGAACGATGCAGAATATATCAAGTACCTCGACGACGTTAAGGCAAAGCTTGACGAGATCCTCGCAGCCTGCTGGAACGAAGACAGATGGATCAGAGGCTACAAGGAAGACGGCGCTGTTATCGGTCAGAGAACCGACCCCGAAGCAAATATGTGGCTCAATCCGCAGTCATGGTCTGTCATCTCCGGCTTTGCAAGCAAGGAGCAGGCTGAAAAGGCTATGGACAGCGTAGAAAGAGAGCTCAATACTCCTTACGGCGCAATGGTAATGTATCCTCCTTACGTTGAACACGGCTTCAACGGCGCACTCATGCAGTGCTTCAACAAGTGCACAAAGGAAAATGCAGGTATCTTCTCACAGCCGCAGGGCTGGCTCATCCTCGCTGAATCCCTCCTCGGCCACGGCAACCGTGCATACAAGTACTGGAAGGAAGCAGCTCCCGCAACATACAACGACAACGCAGAACACAGATGCCTTGAACCTTACGTTTACGGTCAGTTCGTAGAGGGCAAGGACAGCCCGTTCGCAGGCCGTGCACACGTTCATTGGCTCACAGGTACAGCTTCGACCGTAATGGTTGGTACTGTTGAGGGTATCCTCGGTATGCGTCCGAACGCAGAAGGACTTGTTGTTGATCCTTCAATTCCTTCCGAGTGGAAGTCTTACACCGTCGAAAAGACCTTCAGAGGAAAGAAGCTCAATATGACCTTCAACAATCCTAACGGCGTTGAAAGCGGCGTTGCAAGCGTTGAGCTCAACGGCGAAAAGCTCGAAGGCAACCTTATCCCTGCTGCAAAGCTCAAGGACGTAAACGAAGTAGTAGTTACACTTGGCTGATCGTCAATAATTTGCAGATAAATTAAGACGCAGCTCGCGGAAAATCGGTTTATACGTTTTTCGTGAGCTGCGTTAGTTGTAATGTAAGATAAAAGAACGGTGAAAAAATGACTAAAGAAGAAACCTTTGCTTTCTTAAAATATAAAGGAGTAGAATTTGAAGCTGTCGAGCATAAAGCCGTGTTCAACATGAGTGAGATCGACTCCATTGAGCTTCCCCACCTCGATTGGGAAGCGAAAAATCTTTTTATCCGTGACGATAAAAAGAGCGGCTACTATCTTATATCGGTAAAAGGCGACAAGCGTGTCGATCTCAAGGATTTTCGCAGCAAACACGGTTTAAGGCGTCTTTCGTTCGCCTCTCCCGAGGAGCTTTTTGAAATAATGAAGCTTACTCCCGGTTCGGTCACGCCGCTCGGACTTCTTGAAGACAGCGAATGCAGAGCAAAATTTTACCTTGACGCCGAATTTGAGGGCGGAGTGATAGGTATTCACCCGAACGACAACACGGCGACCGTCTATTTAAAGGCAGAAGATGTCATGCGCATTATCCGTGAGCACGGAAATGAAGCGGAAATGACCGAAATTTAAGGAATTGTCAAGGTTTGATTTGACCACGGTAATTCAACGAGTAAATTATTTCTCACAAAATTATTAACAAACTATTGTAGGGGACGGGTTTCCCGTCCCGATCGTTACCAATACACTTGTAATACTAAACACCAATAAAAAACGGGAAAAAATCTGCGCCGAAATCCTATATATTCGAGATTGTCGGCTTGATTTTTTCCATATTTTAAATGGTGTTTAGTATAAATCGGGACGGGCGACCCGTCCCCTACAAAAAAAGCCGATCACACCCATGTTTTCATGAATATTTAATTATTTGTTTACTCGTTGAAATGCCGTGCGATTTGATAAAACAATATTGCATTTGAGAGAGAAATTTGATATAATTTATATATTGGATATAAATGATAACGAAGGGAATGACCTGTAAATGAAGAAGACAAAGCGAATAACAGCATTTATCGCCGCCATTATATGTATATCAATGCTCGGCGGCTGCGGAAACAAAGCTGCGAACTCGGAAACGGCTGAAAACACCGAGGGAACAGTCGTTACAACCGTTGTTTCGGTCGATGAGAATGCCGTTGACCCGAGCGTACCGTTCGACCTTGAAGGCGGCGTTACCGACAAGATGTACAACCGTGCGCTTTTAAACGAGGGAAATACATCAAGGCTTGCGGCTGCGATGGAAAAGGCGAAAAAGGGCGAAAGCATAACCGTTGCTGCGATAGGCGGCTCGATAACGCAGGGAACGGCGGCTTCGGGCGCGGAAAACTGCTACGCTTCGAGATTTTTTGCATGGTGGCAGGAGAAATTCCCCGAGTGCGAGGTAAATCCCGTCAACGCAGGCATCGGCGGAACGGATTCCTACCTCGGCGTTCACCGTCTGGACGAGCAGGTTCTCTCCCACTCCCCCGATGTTGTCGTTATCGAATTTTCGGTAAATGACACGGACAAGACAATGAACAAGTATTCCTACGACAGCCTTGTAAGAAAGGTGCTTTCCGCAGAAAACAAGCCTGCAGTCATTCTCCTTTTCACAACGCAGGAAGACGGAACGAGCCTGCAGGATGTTCACAAGGAGATCGGCGCAGCATACGATCTTCCGATGATAAGCTACCGTCAGGCTGTTTATCCCGAGGTCGAAGCAGGAACGATAAACTGGAAGGACATCTCCCCCGACAATATTCACCCGAACAATGTCGGTCACGGAATTATCGGTCAGCTTCTTTCACGCTATCTTGACGGAGTTTATTCTTCCGACACGGCTGCGCTTGCCGCAGAGGTAACAGCGTTCGACGCAGAGGGCTACACCAACGATTACTACAAAAATGCAAAGCTTGTCAACGCTTCGCAGATGGAATACACCGCCGACGGCTTTGAGGTCGGTCAGAACAAGCTTTATACGCAGTTCCCCGAAAACTGGATAACCGAGGGCGGCGGAACGCTCTCTTTTGAAACAGAATGTCAGAATCTCGGCATCCTCTACCTTAAAACAACGGACGGCAAGAGCGGAACCTACGAGGTTTACGTTGACGGCGAGCGCAAGGGCAAGCTTGAAGGCGACTTCTCGGGCGGCTGGGGAAGTCATGCAGCTCCGAAGCAGATTCTTCTTGCAAAGGATACCGCAAAGCACACCGTTGAAATAAAGCCTGCCGAGGGTTCGGAGGATAAGGGCATCACGATCCTTGCAATTATGGAAAGCTAAAAGGAGAGAATAAGAATGAACATTAACGAGAAAGAACTTGTAAAGCTTTACGGCGAAGATCAGCTTGAACGTCAGAAAGCACGTTATGCCGCAACGGAGGAAGGCTTCGTCAAGGAATTCGGCGCACAGGACGGTATCAGAGTATTCTCTGCGCCCGGAAGAACAGAAGTCAGCGGCAACCACACCGACCATAACAACGGAAAAGTCCTTGCAGCGGCAGTAAATCTTGATATCATCGCATATACCGTTCCGACCGATGACGGCATCATCACGGTAAAGTCGGAGGGTTATCCTTTATTCACCGTTGATACAAAGGAGCTTGAACCGAAGGAGGACGAAAAAGACTCTACTCCTGCGCTTGTAAGAGGCGTTGCGGCAGGCTTTGCAAACAACGGTCTGAAAATAGGCGGCTTCAAAGCATATATGACCTCGGATGTTATGAAGGGAAGCGGCGTTTCTTCCTCGGCTGCGTTTGAGGTTCTCGTTGCAAGCATCCTTTCGGGACTTTATAACAATAATGCGGTAAGCGCTGTCAAGGCGGCGCAGATCTCGCAGTATGCGGAAAATGTGTATTTCGGAAAGCCGAGCGGACTTCTTGACCAGATGGCAGCTTCGGTCGGCGGATTTGTTTATGTTGACTTCCAGAAAACGCAGTACCCTATTATCGTTCCGATAGAATTCAATATCAGCAAGTACGGCTATACGCTCTGCATCGTTGATACAAAGGGCAGCCACGCAGATCTCACTCCCGAATATGCGGCTATCCCTGCCGAGATGAAGTCGGTCGCAGCAGCTCTCGGAAAGACGGTTCTCCGTGAAGCGGATGAAGAGGAATTTTTTGCAAATATCGCAGAGCTTCGCAAAAAGTGCGGCGACAGAGCTGTTCTCCGTGCAGCGCATTTCTTCGATGAGAACAGACGGGTAGAAAAAGCGGCGGACGCTCTCAAATCGGGCGATATTGACACATTCCTTGAAGCGATAAAGGCAAGCGGAAACAGCTCGTATAAATTCCTCCAGAATGTTTATGCGAACAAGAGCCCCGAAGAGCAGGGTGTTGCCATCGGACTTTACACCGCAGAGCGTGTTCTCGGCGGAAAGGGCGCTTCAAGAGTGCACGGCGGCGGCTTCGCAGGAACTATCCAGGCGTTTGTTCCGAACGAGCTTCTCGATGAATTTGTCAAAGCGGAAAATGCCGTATTCGGCGAAGGCTCCTGCCACAAGCTTTTCATCCGTCCTGTCGGAGGAACGGAGATCAATGCGTGATTCCTTTTTAGAAAAATAAAAATAGTCATCGTTCACATTTTTTCGTGAACGATGACTATTTGTTTTTTCGGTGGATTTGTTAAGCTTTCTTATCGCAGCTTTGAACCGTTCGGAACATCCTTGTCGATGAAGATAACTCTTGCGTCCTCGCCGACATCGGCAGCAACGATCATTCCCTCGCTCTCCACTCCGCAGAGCTTCGCAGGCGAAAGGTTGGCAACAACAATGACCTTCTTTCCGATGAGGTCTTCGGGCTGATACCATTTTGCGATACCCGAAACTACCTGTCTGCCGCCCATTCCGTCATCAAGTTGGAGTTTGAGCAGCTTCTTTGCCTTCGGGACCTTTTCACATTCCTTTACCTCGGCAACACGGAGATCGACCTTGCCGAAATCGTCGATGGAAATGATATCGGAGAGAGGAAGCACGTTTGAAGCTTCTTCCTCGGCAGGCTCGCTTGACTTGATAAGTGCGTTGAGCTCGTCAATTTCCTTTTCAACGTCAATTCTCGGGAAGAGAAGATCGCCCTTCTTAACGGTAACATTTGCAGGGAGAACGCCGAATTTTCCGAGGTTCTCATACTTTACATCGTCCTCGGAAGCGCCGATCTGCTCCCAAACCTTCGGCATTGTCGAAGGCATGAAGGGTTCAAGGACAGCGGAAATGATTCTGATGGTATCGAGCAGATTATAAAGAACCGCTGCAAGTCTTGGCTTGTTTGCTTCGTCCTTTGCAAGGATCCAAGGCGTTGTTTCGTCAATGTACTTGTTCGAGCGTGAAACTACCTTGAAAATTGCGATAAGAGCGTCCTGAAGCCTTGTGTTTTCGATGCAGTCATCGACCTTTGCAAGGAGTTCCGTTGCTTCCTTGATAAGCTCGTCGTCAAACTCGCCGCTCTGCTTTTCGGTCGGGAGAGTTCCGTCAAAATATTTGAGCGTCATTGCAACGGTTCTTGAAACGAGGTTTCCAAGACCGTTTGCAAGGTCGGAGTTGATTCTGTTTATCATTATTTCATTGGAGAATGCGCTGTCTGCGCCGAGAGCCATCTCACGCATGATGTGGTAACGGATAGCGTCTGCACCGTAACGCTCGCTCAAAACGAACGGGTCAACGACATTTCCGAGCGACTTGCTCATCTTCTGTCCGTTGAAGGTTATCCAGCCGTGAACGGCAAGGTGCTTCGGAAGCGGAAGATCGAGTGCCATAAGCATTGCAGGCCATATAATAGCATGGAAACGCATGATATCCTTTGCAACCATGTGAACGTCCGCAGGCCAGAATTTATCATAGTCGTTATAGGTTCCGTTTTCATAGCCGAGAGCTGTAATGTAGTTGGAAAGTGCGTCTATCCATACATATACAACGTGGTCGGGGTCAAATGTGATCGGGATTCCCCACTTGAAGCTTGTTCTCGAAACGCAGAGGTCTTCAAGTCCCGGCTTGATGAAGTTGTTTACAAGCTCGGTAGCTCTTGTCTTCGGGCGGAGATAGTCGGTTTCGGTGAGAAGCTTTTCGATCCTGTCGGCAAACGGCGACATTTTGAAGAAGTAAGCCTCTTCCTTTGCTTCGATAACATCTCTTCCGCATTCGGGGCATTTTCCGTCAACGAGCTGGGACTCTGTCCAGAAGCTTTCGCACGGTGTACAGTATTTTCCGACATATTCGCCTTTATAAATGTATCCTCTGTCGTAAAGCTCCTTGAAGATCTTCTGTACAGCTTCAACGTGGTAGTCATCGGTAGTGCGGATGTAGCGGTCGTAGCTTATTCCCATGCACTCCCAGAGCTTTTTGAAGGTCTTGACGATCTCGTCAACGTACTGCTTCGGAGTAACTCCTGCAGCCTTTGCTTTTTCCTCGATCTTCTGACCGTGCTCGTCCGTTCCTGTGAGGAACATAACGTCATAGCCCTGCATACGCTTGTAGCGGGCGATCGTGTCGCAGGCAACCGTTGTATAGCAGTGACCGATATGAGGATTTCCCGACGGGTAATAGATCGGGGTCGTGATATAAAAAGGTTTCTTTGGCATAAACTTTCATCCTCCAAATTTTTTATGAATATTAAATCTATTATACCATATTATATATGAAAAATCAAGCATGATAAAAAGAGCAAAAAAAATGCAGGACAACGGTGCCCTGCAAACTGAAATAAATTGAAATGAAATAAATATGTGTAGAACAAAAGAAAGGAGACAACAAAACGGATGTTAAACATTTTAAAATAGAATTTAGAAGAATTCTAACATCGTTATTATTATAAACCATAAGTTTCTATACGTCAACAGTTTTGGCTCAAAAAAACATTTTTTGTATAGATGCACAAACTAACAGATGCATTTATATCTATTTTGAGCGTTTTGACTGTGAGATGTGTAGAAAAGATTAGAATATGAGGATAAAATAAGCTTTAACTTGTGTAATATAATTGCAAAAGTATTAGACTACTATTTATCTTTAATAAGATATTATATCATATTGTTTTTTTAATGTCAATATTTTTTTCTTTTTTATTTTTCCTCAAAATTCAAAATTCAGCCGAGTTGAAATACCGTGGACAAAAGCGACAAATCCATTGACTTTTGTTGAATACAGTGATATAATAATTTTAGTCGGTATTCTTCTGCTGATATAAAATATATTCTTACATAATATAAAGGAGATTTTTAGGTTATGGAAAACAAAGTTATATGCCATTGTATGAATGTTTCTTATGCGGATGTTGAGAAAGTGCTCCACGAAAGCAAGACATTTTCGGACGTTGAAAAAGAATTTGAAGAAATACAGAAGGTCACTCATTGTTCAACGGGCTGCGGCGGCTGTCACGACGAAATTATGAACGCTATATCTGAAATTATGAGTAAGTAATATTAAAACGGGAGGTTCAAGGGGCGACCCCTTGGGCAATTCGTAGGTTACTTTACGAAATGCTCAAAGAGGGCGGCTCGGTGCCGATAAATACTTCTTTATCGGTAATACCCTAAATCTGAACCTCCTTTAATTTTGTATCGTTCTGTAACAGGTTATAATAATACCGATTCCCGATAAAAGTGCAGACAAAAATCATTCTAATACTATTCCCCTATGATTATAAATCCCAAGTGTGCATTTTTTCAAGAAATTCTGTGTAAAGCATAGGTTAAAGCGCAGTTTACCCAAGGCTGGGGCTGCAGTCGGATGACAGGAGAATATACATAAGATATAAAAAGATAATATTATACCGAACGTAATGTAACCGTTTGGGGATATTACATCATTTTAACCTTTGTAACCGAATTTTAATCAAAATTGCGTTATAGCCTTACGGTTTTGGGTAATTTGCTTAAAAAAAGAATAAATCTAAAAAAATTTTCGTCATAATAATGCTTTGATTTTTGGGCAGACTATGTTATAATATCAGCATAATCACAATGATCGTTTATTGTGATGATAAAATATCTTAAAATGGAGGAAACAACAATGAAAATGAAGAAGATTCTTGCTGCTATCGCAGCTTGTGCAATGGCAGTTTCTATGCTCAGCCTTACAGTTTGCGCTGCAGGTTCCGAAGATGACAGCCAGGACCTCGGTGAAGACGAAACAACAGCATCCGATACAATCGATGACACAGATGATGCTGAAGATACAGATGATATCGAAGACACAGACGATACAGATGATGCTGATGACACAACAGATGATGTTGACGATACTGATGACGCTGACGACACAGCAGATGATGCTGATGATACCGATGACGCTGACGACACAGCAGATGATGCTGATGACACAGCAGATGACGCTGATGACACAACAGACGCCGGTGAAGGCGATTCTGCTGAAGCAGGCAACCCCGGCACAGGTAACTCTCCTATCGCTCTTGCAGTTATCCCTGTAGCTCTTGCTGCAGCAGCAGTAGTTGCAAAGAAGGCTTCCAAGTAATCATTCGATCACAAGGATAATTTTAAAAGATGATATCAAGCCGTTCGGAAAATTTCGGGCGGCTTTTCTTTTTGTAAAAATAGCATAATGAAAACGATATTATTTTTTGCATTTTTGATATAGATTTTATGTGCCGAATGTTGTATAATATGTGTAAGCTCATCGAATAGAATGAGAACAAATAATTTTATGGAGGAAAACTATCATGAAAATTAAAAAGATCGTTGCTGCAATCGCAGCAGCTGCAGTAGCAGTATCCACAATGGCAGTAAGCGCATTTGCTGCACAGAACACAGACTCCCTCGCTGACGGTACAGCTTACCTCGCAATAAACAATTCTGAGTGGGGCGATTTCGAAGCTACATGGGAAAACGTTGAGATCACAGGCGACGGCGAATACACCGTTTCCATGAAGGGTGCAGACAACATCGCTCTCGCACAGTTCAACGCTCTCGAAGTTAAGAACGGTGAAGTAAAGTTCGGTCGTACATACACGATCACAGTTACTTCTATCATGATCAACGGCATTGAGCAGAAGATCGCTGACGGTTACACATGCTCCGCTGACGGTGTTGGTATCAGCACAAGAGTAAACCTCTACAACGAGTGGAACAATCCTTCCGAAGAAGTTTCCGATGACGGTTACGTTGACTGCCGTTCCGCTGACGGCGACATCATGAGCAAGTCCGCAAGAATGATCGATTCCGCTTGCCTCGAAGCTGGTACAAACGATATCGTTGTTACTTTCACAGTTGCAGGTCTCGGCGGCGCTTCTGCTGAAACAACAGCTGACACAACAGCTGACACAACAGCTGATGCTCCTGCTGCTGACACAGCTGCAACAACATCCACAGGCACAGGCAACGCTTCCGCTGCTGCTATCGCTGCTGTAATGGCTGTTGCAGGTGTTGCTGCAATCGCTGCAAAGAAGAGAAAGTAATTTCAAAGCTTGCAATAAAATAAGTGATCAAAAAGAGTATCGGGTGTAAAGCTCGGTACTCTTTTTTATGTTTATGTTTATAAAGCCGATCCGGCTTGCCGTTATTGTTTGAAATGTGATATCAAATTGTATAAATATCGAAATAATGTACAAATAGTATTTAGTGTAAGGATGCTATATTTCTTTTTTGTAAAAAGCACTAAAAAAACAAAATAAGATTTATTCAGTTTGGCGGTTGTATATTTTTTGCTAAAATGTTATAATTAGCAGTGAAAATGGCGGACTGTCAAAAAAATTAAAAGTCCGTAAAATATGGAGGTAAACAAAATGAACATGAAGAAATTCATTTCAAGCATCGCTGCTGTTGCAATGACTGCATCTCTCATGGCTGTTGCTGCAGAAGCAACAAACTGGGCTAACGCAAGCTACGCTGATGATGATCCTAACACTGTTAAGGTTATTTCAACAAGCGAAAACCAGGCTGATTTCACTGCTACAGCTGACGGCACTGCTGCAAAGCTTCGTGTTGTTGTAGGCGATCTCCTCGAAGATGCTGACTGCGCAAACGTAAAGTCTGCATCCTGGACAGTTACTTATACTATCCCCGAGGGAACAGCTGCAGGCAACGGCGTAGGCGGCGGCACATGGTTCGGCTGCAAGAATTCAACAGGCTACTGGATCAGCCCCGACTATGATGATGACGGAAACGCATACTGGGCAAACGCAACCTATACTGCACAGGATGAGGCAAAGTTCCTTCTTCCTACAGATGTTCTTAACGCTGACAGCGAGCTCGTATTCATGGATTGGTCCAACCACGAAGCTATCACAGCTATGACTGTTGCAATTTCCGACCTCAAGTTCTTTGACGCTGACGGAAACGAGATCGCACAGAAGGCTTACGCAGGTGCTGCTGATACAGCTGCTCCCGCAGGTGACACAGCTGCAACAACATCCACAGGCACAGGCAATGCTTCCGCTGCTGCGATCGCTGCTGTAATGGCTGCTGCAGGTGCTGCTGCCGTTGCTGCTAAAAAGAGAAAGTAAGCTTAAAAAAGCTTATTATAAAAAATTAATTTTTTGGAGGAAAAAACAATGAATTTCAAGAAGATTCTTTCCGCTGTTGCTGCAGCTGCAGTTGCAGTATCCACACTCGCTGTAAGCGCATTCGCTTCCACAGTAGCACTCAACTCTGAGTACACAGGCGGTTGGTCCGCAAGCGCAACTATCCCTAAGTCTGAATTTGCTGCAATCGGCGGCGATGTTAAGGTTGTTCTCGAAGTTGAGAGAAAAGATCCCCTCGTTGGCGACGGCAACTACCTTCTCAAGCCTATGAACATCTGCTCTTCATGGGATGCTATCACAGATCAGCTCACATCTGATACAGCTATCAGAAAGGGCGACGGCTTTATCGTTGTTGGTAAGGACGTTACATCCATCGAATTCGTAGTTCCTGAGTCCTGCTGGTCTGCATTCGTTGACTATGAGGGCGGCGACGGCGCTGATGCAGGTCTTGCTTTCCAGGTAAACGATGTTATCATCAAGTCTGCTGAACTTTCTGCAGGCACAACAGAAGGTGCTTTCACAGTTGTTTCCGAAGACGAGAGCGCTGATATCATGAAGAACGGCGTTCCTGCAGCAGCTGCAGATACAACAGCAGATACAACAGCTGATACTACAGCTGACGCTCCCGCTGCTGACACAACTACAACAACATCCACAGGCACAGGCAACACTTCCGCTGCAGTTATCGTTTCCGTAATGGCTGTTGCTGGCGCTGCTGCTATCGCTGCAAAGAAGAGAAAGTAAGCTTTTTCGGATTTAAAAATCATTTTTGGAGGAAAAAACAATGAATTTCAAGAAGATCATTGCAACTGTTGCTGCAGCTGCTCTTGCTGTATCTGCAATGGCTGTAAATACATTTGCACTCACAACTGAAACACATAGAATTGATGCTACAATGTATATTGTTTCGGAAAAGCCCGATCAGGAAAAGCCTTCCTGGATCACAAATTCCGGTTACACAATTGCAGATGTTTACGGTGTAACATACCATGTTGAATTCAAGGCTGAAGAAGTTGCTGAACCTGCTACTTGGATCGGTGGCGGTATTGGCGCAAACTCTCCTTCCACAGGCTGGAAGCAGAACGAGTGGGGCAGAGCTGACAAGCCGATCATTGCTGATCTCGAAAACGGCACAATTACTTGGCTTAGCGATGCACCTATATTCAAGGACAGCGACAATTACGCACAGTTCTGGCTCCAGACTTGGGGCGGCACTGTAACTGTTAAGAGCATTGATGTTCTTGGCAAGGACGGCGTTGTACTTTCTGACGATACTCCCGATCCTGTAGAAGAAGCTCCTGCTGCTGAAGATGATGCAGCTGCTGCAACAGACGATTCTGCTGCAATAGAAGATGCTGATGAAGCTGCTGCTGACGATGCTGATGACATTGCAACAGATGATGCTGACGACGTTGCAACAGATGATGCTGATGATGTTGATGTTGACGCTGATGAAGCTGACGATGCTGATGACGTTGCAACAGATGATGCTGATGATGCTGACGTTGCTGCTGACGATGCTGATGACGTTGCAACAGATGATGCTGATGATGCTGACGCTGCTGCTGACGAGGCTGACGTTGCTGATACAACAGCTGATGCTCCTGCTGCAGACGCTGACACAACAGCTTCTTCCACAGGCAACACTTCCGCTGCTGTAATCCTCTCCGTAATGGCTGTAGCAGGTGTTGCTGCAATCGTTGCAAAGAAGAGAAAGTAATCTGAATAAAATCAGAATTTACCTATGAATCAATCACCGCTCGGGCTTTTCGCTCGGGCGGTTTTTGTTTTGTATTTTGACAGGAATAGTATGTATTTTGTGCAAATAATATTGCAATTGTTAATAATATATGATATAATAAACCTATAATTATGTGAAACAAACTATTTCACTTTTCAGAAAGGAAATCAATATGACTGTTTTGACCGAAAGCGCTCTGACGGGAAATATCCCGACAGCTGTTTACATAATCGCTGCGGCTATTGCCGCGGTAGTCATTATTGCAGCCGTTGTAATGGGCGTGATCTCAAAAAAGAAAAATAAATAATATTCAGGAGGTATTATTATGGGACTTATCAGCGCAGCAGTATCTTCCGTAGGAGGAGTGTTAAAGGATTCCTGGCTCGAAACTATTGAGCCTGCACCTATGACCGACACGACGGTCATGGTGAGCGGCATCAAGGTAAAGGGTGGCAAGAACAAGGGCAATGACAACGTTATTTCAAACGGTTCCGTCATCCATGTTTATCCGAATATGATGATGCTCCTTATCGACAGCGGCAAGGTCGTTGATTTCTGTGCGCAGGAGGGTTACTATGAAGTAAATCTCTCGTCTGCACCGTCACTCTTCAACGGCGAGTTAAGCGAATCCATCAAGGACAGCTGGGAGCGCTTCAAGCACGGCGGCACAGTAAGCGGCACACAGCGTGTTTACTACATAAATCTCCAGGAGATCAAGGGCGTTAAATTCGGCACAAAGAACCCTGTCAACTACTATGATACAAGATACGATGCAGAGCTCTTCCTTCGTGCGCACGGTTCCTACTCGATAAAGATCACCGATCCTCTCAAATTCTTTAACGAGGCTATTCCCCGCGGAGCTTCATCCGTTGATTACAACGATATCTGCGGCCAGTATGCGGACGAATTCATGGACGCTCTCCAGTCGGCTATCAATCAGATGTCCTCGGACGGTATCCCCATATCTTCCGTAACCTCAAAGAGCCGTGAGCTTTCAAAGTATATGGCAGAAACGCTCGATGACGACTGGACAAAATTAAGAGGTATGGAAATATGCTCTGTCGGCATCGCAAGCATCTCTTATGACGAAGAATCCAAGAAGCTCATCAATATGCGCAATCAGGGCGCTATGCTCAAGGACGCTTCTATCCGTGAAGGCTATGTTCAGGGACAGATCGCAGAGGGTCTTAACAAGGCAGGCTCCAACAGCGCAGGTGCTGCACAGGCATTCATGGGCATGGGAATGGGCATGGGCGCTGCAGGCGGATTTATGGATTCCGCTTCACGCACAAACGCGGCACAGATGCAGCAGCAGGCAGAAGCAAAGGCAGCTTCAAATACATGGAAATGCTCCTGCGGCGCTGAAAACACAGGTAATTTCTGCAATAACTGCGGCAGCCCCAAGCCTGCACCTGCAGGTCAGTGGAGATGCTCCTGCGGCACAGTAAATACGGGCAATTTCTGCAGCAACTGCGGTTCAAAGAACCCCAACGCTTCATGGAAATGCTCCTGCGGCGCCGAAAATAAAGGCAACTTCTGCAATAACTGCGGCGCAAAAAGACCGTAACGGAGAAGCAAAATGGATGTAGTACAGATGAAATGTCCGAACTGCGGAGGAAGTGTAGTCTTTGACCCCAAAAAACAGATGCACATCTGCGAATACTGTCAGTCGGAATTCACTTCTGATGAATTGAAGCGGAATGCAGCCGAGGACGATGACCTTAACACTCCAAGCAGTGAGGAACAGGCTGAATTTAATGAGCACACCAACCTTTATATTTGCGACAACTGCGGCGCAGAGATAATCGCCGATGAAAACACGGCTGCAACGTTCTGCTACTATTGCCACAGCCCCGTGTCGCTCAAAGGCAGGCTCACGGGCGAATGTCGTCCCGAGATGATCATCCCGTTCAGTCAGACCCGAGAGCAGGCAATGCTCAACTACAAGGAATGGTGCAAGAAGAAGTGGTTCCTGCCGAACGATTATACCTCTTTTTCCACCCTTGAAAAGATCACGGGACTTTATGTGCCGTTCTGGCTTGCCGACTGCAAGGTCGACGCAGCGCTTGACGCGGATGCAAGGATCATTACGACCTATGTTTCGGGCGATTACAATGTAACAAGAACCAAGTATTTCAAGATAAACCGTGCTGCAAAGATTCGCTATGACGGAGTTCCTGCGGACGGCTCAAAAAAGATCGAAGACTCTCTTATGAGTGCGATCGAGCCGTTCGACTATACAAAATTCAAGCAGTTCGATATGTCCTACCTTTCAGGCTTCTTTGCAGATAAATATGACGTTTCAAAGGATGAAGTTCTGCCGAATATCAAAGCGCGCATAAGTCAGAGTGCGGAAAGAGTTCTTATGGATTCGATAATAGGCTACACAAGCGTCATTCCCCAGTTCAAAAACGTCCGTCTTGTCCGCACAAACTGGCATTATGTAATGCTCCCCGTATGGTTCCTTAACTATAAGTACAAGGGCAAGGACTACGAGTTCGCAATGAACGGTCAGACGGGCAAGATCGAGGGCTATCTCCCCATCTCAAAAGTAAAGCTGGCTGCTCTTGCCGTGGGGCTTTTTGTCGTATTCGGTACGATCGCAGGCTTTATCGCAGGAGGTATTCTGGGATGAGGAAATTATTCAGAACAGCGGTTTCTCTTGCACTGGCGCTGCTTGCTTCGCTCTGTCTTTGCATAAATTCATTTGCGGCAAAGATCTTCTTTGAAGATAATGCAAATCTTTATACGGATGAGCAGGAAGCCACGCTTATGAAGGAACAGCAGGAGCTTTGCGACTACACAGGCTGGAATATCGCTGTCATCACGACCGATATCGACTTCCCTACCGACGGCTATGAGGCGATAGAATACGCCGAGCGCAGGTACAAGGAGATCTACGGCAGCCTTGAAATAAGCGGTGTTTTATATCTTATTGACAGCAAGTATTTGCATTTCACAATCTGTGGAGAACCGGATTATTATTATTTTAATGATTCCAGAGTAAACAGTATGTTTGAACGATGCAAGGAGAAATATGTCGATTTTGATGATGTAGGCAACGTTGAAACGTACTTCCAATGCGTAAGAGAATATTATGATAAGGGAGATTTCAGCGGCGACAACACCGTCATCATTATAGTTGCAGGACTTATCGCAGGCATTGCTGCCGCAGCGATAGGAGTCGGCATTGTTATCCACCGCTACAAGTTCCACAGTACGACCGGCGCGTCAAACTATATCCGCAGCGGCAGCATTGATATGTATCGTAAAAATGATATCTATCTTCGTGAAACTGTTACAAGAACAAAGATCGAAAGCAGCAGCGGCGGTGGCGGAGGTCACGGAAGCAGCGGAGGCCACAGTGCAGGCGGTGGCGGCGGTGCTGTCAGCAGATAAAAATAACAAAGAACCTTGCAGGCTTACGGCTTGCAGGGTTCTTTTTATAAAACTTGTCATTGCCTGTACTTTTTCGGACGAACTCTGCATAATATTTATCGAAAAATATTTTAAGGAGTGGATCTCAATGAGCAAATCTTCCAAATCATGCGGCAAGGTCGTACTTGCCGGGCTTCTTATATTGGCTGCGGCTGCTGCGATCTTTCTGCTCGGTAAAGCAAAGCAGGAGGCTGATTCAGATAAGCTTTTTGCGATGTCGGGCAACGCCGAGAGAGTCGAGTTCCTGAATCGTCAGGGCTATATCGTCAAACCCGATCCCGTTCGCCGTGAGGATGTGACCGTACCGTCCGAGTTCAACGATACATATAAAAGCTATGTCGAAATGCAGAAGGCGCAGGGACTTGACCTTGAAAAGCACAAGGGCGACAAGGCAACGCTTTTCAGCTATGCGGTGCTGAACTATCCCGAGTATTCCGAGAATGTGTTTGCCGATCTTCTTGTTGCCAATGACAAGCTTATTGCCTGCCAGCTCAAATATGACGATGAAGAAAACGGCTTCGTCAAGCCGCTTATAACAAAGGGATTGACAGAGATCGAGCAGAGCGAAACAGAGCCGCCCGAAAACAAGGCTGAAACAACTGTAAGCGAAACGGAACAGCTGACGGAAAGCGGCTCGGAGGAAACAACGGTTACAGAAAACGCCTCCGAGGTAATATTTGTTCCGGATGAAGATGCAAAAAGCACAGATTTTGAGTGAGAATATAAACTGATTTTTGTTCCGCAATGTTAAGATTTAGAAGAAAAATTGCCGATTTCAAAGTGAGATCGGCATAATTTTTGTAGTGATTCTATAAGTGGAATATATATAATATGATAATTTGTTGTGCAATGTGACAAAAGTTGAAAAAACAGGTAAAAAAGGCTTGACTTTTTGCTCGAAATGTTGTATTATAATTAAGTCGTCACGAGAGAGGACAAAACCTCCGAGTGATACAAAATGTGGGAGCATAGCTCAGCTGGGAGAGCATCTGCCTTACAAGCAGAGGGTCATAGGTTCGAGCCCTATTGTTCCCACCAAATTTGGCCCGATAGTTCAGTTGGTTAGAACGCCGCCCTGTCACGGCGGAGGTCGAGAGTTCGAGTCTCTTTCGGGTCGCCATTTTTGTCTTTAACAAATGCTTCTGTAGCTCAGTCGGTAGAGCAGGGGACTGAAAATCCCCGTGTCGATGGT
>JBJFFR010000049.1:0-20352 GCA_051891935.1 Oscillospiraceae bacterium | reverse complement strand
CGGTTTTCCACAAGGTCCGCCATTGTTGTGATAAGCGATTTCTGGAGCTTCATGTTGGTGGTATAATAATAATTGCGGTAGTTGGAATCCACGACAAGCAAAACGATAGCGAATGCGGTAAAAAAGTTGGAAATGTCAAGATATAACTTCGTACCATAGCTGATATCCGGGAACATGAATTCAAATGATAATCCATATATAAACAGCCACAGCCCGACTGCCCACAAAAGCAATTCTTCCCATACGCTTAACGTGCGGTTTTCTATATCCCGTTCAAGCACCCGTATGAATTTCGGCTTTTTATAGTACAAAGCAACGATTGCGACAAGCATAACGCTGCATACAATGGCTTGATACATATTGTATCCTTTTTCGGGGACAGCGCCTGCTTTGACCGGAATTTCAAACAGCTTTGTTATTAATTCATAATATCCTGACATCGGCACAACGGTAAATAAACCGAGCCATTTTGCCTTTTTTCTGCCGGTTATCGAGCTGTATGCTATCACAACGAAAATAAGGATTGACGAGATAAAATCAATATATAACAGAATGAGGTTTTTGTCAAAAAAGCCCAACAATACCGCAACTATCGTCGAAATGGCAATATATACCACAATGATTATTCGTGTGACCTTTTTTTGTTTTGGGGTATTGTGTTCCAGAAAAATAATATGCTGTAAGAAAAGCATAACTGCTATCATCAGCGCTCCGTAGAGGCTGTCAATCAGTTGACTTAAAAACACATCAGGCATGAATTGTATGTCCATTTTTCTTCTCCTTGATTTTTTTATTTACATTATAATTATCCGATACGCACGCAGCAGATTTTCGGCGGTGCATTCTTAATTGCGCGGGCAGCTATTCAAAGCACTTTTTCAACAGCATTTCCTTTGTTTGCGCGTACTTTCTCATGGGTATCGGTACTGCGGAGCCGTCCGTCATAATAACGTCGTATGGCTTTAGTGTTCTGCTTGTAGTAGAAGTTGCGATAGTTGGAATCGACAATTAACAGGACGATGACCGCAGCCAAAATGAAGTTTGAGATGCCAAGATATGCATTGAGCGAAGGTGAAATCTCCGGAAACAATTTCGAAAAATAGCCGTCATATATAAACAGCCATATTCCCACAGCCCACAGCCCGAGTTCTTCGCCGACATTCAGAGTGCGTTTTTCGATATCATGTTCCAATTGACGAATAAATCGTGGCTTCTTGTACATCAGCAATATTTCATTAACGAATATATCTAACATAAATGTTTCATTCATTTTTCAAAACGGCGAAACGAACGCTGCGCTTTAATCGGCGTTGTCCTAAAAAATCAAAAGTTGTTGGTCTATGAAAAGCAATTGGATCAAATGTAATTCGCCAAATTCCGATTTATCAATCTGATTTATTTCTTAAAGTATATCATAAAAAATTTCAGAAATCAACCGAATCAAATTATTTTATACTGATCCACGATTAAAAAGTGTACAGAAACAAACTTTTCCGAACAAACAAAAAAGCCTTGCAAACGCAATGTTTACAAGGCTTTGTGGCGGAGAAGGAGGGATTCGAACCCTCGATGAGCTATTAACCCATACACGAGTTCCAGTCGTGCGCCATAAACCGGGCTAGGCGACTTCTCCGTGCCGACTATGTTATTATATCAAATACGAGGGAATTTGTCAAGTGCTTTTTCAAAAAAATTGTCAAAAACCCGTTTTTAATTAAAATACACAAAAAGTTCATTTACATCATTTGTTTTTATGGTATAATGACAGTGGATAGAATGGAAATAGATCTGATACTAAGGAAACGCTGATTAATTCGTTTCAGCTGTTTTTCAAAATGTACTCAAAGGCGTAAACTCGTGCATTTCTCAAAACAGCGAAACGAACGCTTCGCTTTAATCAGCTTTTTCCTAATAACCATTTGTTCTATGGATAAAGACGGCGGATAGAATACGTCCAATCAGGTAAACTTGTTTACCTTGAAGACGACTGCAGGCAGGCTGCCTGCCGTCATTGCAATAACATTGCAAAGGAGTTTGACGCAGAGTGGGCGTATTATAGACACCGTATTTATCCATAGGTTAAATGGTTATTAGTATAAATCCGCTGAAAATTAGGGAGGACATTTTATGCTGACAGCTAACGTAAAAAACTCTGCTGACAGGATCGAGCTTCTGAACGGCTCAATGATTCCGTGCGTTGGTTTCGGAACATGGCAGATCGAAGGTTCAGCCGCCGAGCTTGCCGTTGCCGAAGCGATCCGTGCAGGATATACACACATTGACACCGCCGCCGCTTACGGGAATGAGGAATTTGTCGGCTCGGGAATAAAGCGGAGCGGCATTGCCCGTGACGAGCTTTTTCTCACAACGAAGCTCTGGAACAATATCCGCACCTATGACGAAGCTATTGCAGCCTGCGAGCAGTCGCTTTCTCTGCTCGGAACGGACTATCTTGACCTTTTGCTCATACATTGGCCGAATCCGCTGAAATTCCGCGCCTGCTGGAAAGAACGCAACGCCGAGCTCTGGAGGGCGATGGAAACGCTTTACCGTGACGGAAAGGTTCGTGCTATCGGAGTGAGCAACTTCTGCGAACGTCATCTTGACGCACTTTTTGAAACGGCAGAGATCTCTCCGTCGGTCAATCAGATAAGAGTTTGCCCCGGCGATGTCGATGAAGAAACGATCTCCGCCTGCACCAACAAGGGCATCCTTATCGAAGGCTACAGCGTTCTCGGAACAGGCAAGGCTCTTTCGTCCGAACGGCTGTCGGAAATGGCAGAAAAATACGGCGTGAGCATACCGCAGCTCTGCATACGCTGGTGCTTGCAGAACGGTTTTGTTCCGATCGCAAGGTCGGTTTCCCCAGAACACATAAAGCAGAACCTCGATATTTTCGGTTTTGAGATCGAACCTGCCGATATGGTCGCACTCTCCGAAATGTACGGCGAATGCGGTGTCCACGAAAACCCCGATGAAAGACCATTTTAAATAAACATCAAGCGCCCGAAGCTAAAAAAGCCTCGGGCGCTGTTTTGTTTGTGTATTTTCTTACTGCTTGCGGAATGTGATATTTCCCGTTGAAGCGTCCATTGCGTCAACGATAGCAAGCGATTCAAGATGTATTCCACGCTTGCGGATAGCTTCTCCGCCCGGCTGGAAGCCCTTTTCTACGCAGATACCGATGCCTTCAACTGTCGCACCTGCACTCTGTACAAGGTCGATAAGTCCTTCAAGTGCACAGCCGTTTGCAAGAAAATCGTCAATGATAAGGATATGATCCTCGTTCGATATGTACTTCTTTGAAACGATAACGTCATAGACCTTTCCGTGAGTGAAAGACTTTATCTTCGTGCTGTAAACCTCGCCGTCAATGTTGATGCTCTGCGCCTTCTTTGCAAAAACAACGGGAACTCCGAAATGCTGCGCCGCAATGCAGGCAATGCCGATGCCCGAAGCTTCGATAGTAAGTATCTTGTTGATGCGTGAGCTTTCCTTGTCAAAAAGACGTCTGAATTCCTTGCCCATCTCATTAAAAAGGTCAATATCCATCTTGTGGTTGAGAAAGCTGTCCACCTTCAGAACTCCGCCGTCCTTTACGATGCCGTCCTTAATTATCCTATCCTCAAGCAGTTTCATCAGAATTTACCTCCGCAAGTTTTTTGTTCGGATCATTGACTTTAATTGTACCACACTAATCTTTTTTCGTCAATATCCGACTGCGTTTTTTATAAAAAAGCTTTTTCTGTTGTCATTATGCACAATATTTTATATAATGTTTTAAAATAACTGTAAAAGTTGATGCAAAAGGATTGATTCTGTTAATAAAAAGGTATATAATAGGAAACATAAAACAGAATTATTTTGTTTATTTTTGACAAAATATATATTCAAGATTGGAGAGATCCCGCTATGAAACAGTATTCCGCAGAAAACATCAGAAACATCGCCCTTGCAGGCCATTCAGGTTCAGGAAAAACTTCTCTTTCCGAAGCGCTCCTTCTCAAATCGGGTACATCCCAGAGAGCCGAGTCAACGGCTGCAACGCTTGCATCGTCGCTTGCTTCTTTTGAATATAACGATATTAAGGTAAACCTTCTCGATACACCGGGGCTTTTTGACTTCGCAGGAGGAATGTACGAGGCAGTTTCCGCCGCAGATACGGTAATGATAACCGTTTCCGCCAAGTCGGGCGTCAAGGTCGGCACCGAAAAGGCTTACGACCTCGCAGGAGAGCTCGGAAAGCCGAAAATGTTCGTCATTACAAAGGTCGATGACCCCGACGCAAACTATTTCAACGTTCTCACCGAGCTTAAAACGAAGTTCGGTCCCACCGTCTGCCCTGTTGTTTTCCCGATAATCAAGGATCATCAGGTCGTTTCGTTCGTAAACCTCATTGAGATGAAGGCTTATACATACGACAGCAACGGAAACGCAGTAGAAACAGAAATGCCGACCTCCGAAGTCTGCGAAAAGCTTGAATACCGTATGGACGGTCTTGTTGCAGCTTTCTCCGAGGCCGTTGCCGAAACTGACGACTCCCTTATGGAGAAATTCTTCGAGGGCGAAGCCTTCACACAGAAGGAGCTTGTTCACGGTATCCACAAGGGCATGAACGAGGGCATCATCACTCCTGTTGTATGCTGCTCGTCCACCACGACCGCAGGCGTTGATATGATCTTAAAGGAAATTTCCCTCCTTCTCCCGTCACCTGCGGACAACAAGCCTGTTCTGTCCGAAACCGCCGCAGGAAACATCGTTGAGATCAAGTACAGCGACAGCGAACCGACTGCTGCTTATGTATTCAAGACCGTTGCCGACCCGTTCGTGGGAAAGATGTCCTTCCTCAAGGTCCTCGGCGGAAAGATCACAGCAAACACCGACTATGTCAACAGCTCGACAGCCGCTCCCGAAAAGCTCGGCAAGCTTTACACCTTCGCCGGCAAGAAGCAGACCGAGATCACCGAGGCTTTGGCAGGCGATATTGCCGTAGCGGTAAAGATCGGAGCAAACACGGGCGATACGATCTGCGCTTCGTCCAGAGTTGTAAACGTCGCTTCACCCGACTTCCCGAAGCCCTGCTACGGTATGGCTGTCCGTGCGAAGACACAGGGCGATGAAGCAAAGGTAAGCTCGGGCATTGCAAGACTTATCGAAGAGGATAAGACTTTAAGCTTCGGACTTGACCCGTTCACAAAGGAACAGATACTCAAGGGACTTGGCGAACAGCACCTTGAAAACGCTGTTGCAAAGCTCAAGAATAAATTCGGTGCGGAAGTCGTACTTGCCGAGCCCAAGATCGCATACCGCGAAACCATCCGCAAGAAGGTCAAGGCAGAAGGCAAATACAAGAAGCAGACAGGCGGTCACGGTCAGTACGGTCATGTCTGGATCGAATTTGAACCCTGCATCTCGGACGGACTTGTATTTGAAGAAAGGGTCGTTGGCGGTGCAGTTCCGAAGAACTTCTTCCCCGCAGTTGAAAAGGGACTCCAGGACTGCGTAAAGAAGGGCGTTCTCGCAGGCTGCCCTGTAATGGGACTTAAAGCTATCCTTGTTGACGGCTCTTATCATCCCGTTGACAGCTCGGAAATGTCGTTCAAGACCGCTGCTTCGCTCGCATACAAGGAAGGCTTGAAGCAGGCTGACCCAACCATACTTGAACCTATCGGAAAGCTTTATGTGACCGCTGCCGACGAAAACACCGGCGATATCATGGGCGATCTCAACAAGCGCCGCGGCAGAGTTATCGGTATGACGCCTGTCAAGAACGGCATGACAGAGATCGAAGCGGAAGTTCCTCTCCGTGAGATGCAGAGCTTCACAATGCAGCTCCGTCAGATCACACGAGGAAAGGGCAGCTTCTCGCTCGAATTCCTCCGCTACGAGCAGCTCCCCGGCAACCTTGTCAGCGAAGTTATCCTTTCAATGGGCGGAACGGCTGAAGAATAATCAAACATAACACAAAACAAAAAAATTTGTCAATATGCGTAAAAAACATATTGACAAATTTTGCATATTATAATAAAATATATATGTATGATATAAATAGACGCTGATACAGTTGTTTTCCCGCAAAGCTTATCAGCCGAATGAAAAAAGGACGGGTTTTGACATGAAATTCACAAAGATCATTGCTGCCGCCGCAGCTTCCGTTATGGCGCTCTCCGCAGTCGCTTTTTCGGCATTTGCCGCTAATGATGCAACATTCTGTTTTGATACCGACAAATCTGTTTCAATGCTCCAGAGCTACGGTTCGATCGAAGAAACAGGTTTCAAAGCTTCAATAGATGAACAGACAAAATTCAACGGCAACGGTTCGCTCAAGCTTTCACAGAAGGTTGGAGCTTCTGTTCCGGAAGACAACCGTTTCGGCGGAATTTACTTCAACGCTTCTTCGCTGGAACTTGACAGTCTTGCAGGCTGCACAATATCAATGAAGGTGCTTTTTGATAAGGATGCCGCAAAGCTTGCTCCGTCGTTCAGTGTTTTTTCCGACGGAATAATCTGGCTCTCCTCGGAGGTCACAGGCGAAAATGCCGGAGAATGGGTCGATGTTTCCATCACTCTCCCCTCGAATGCGGACAATACAAGCTTCGGATTTTCTATCCCTGTATTTGAAGCCTACGACGGCGCAGTTGCATATATTGACGACCTCACCGTTATAACACCGACCGGAGCTGCTATTGAAAACATAGGCGACCAGAAGGAGCCTACAGGCATCATAGTTTCTGTAACAAAGGGACCGAGAATTCTCCTTATTATTCTCGTCTGCGTTATACTTGTCGGCGTAGTCGTATGCGTAGGTCTTATAATTTCAAAATTCCAGAACAGATTCACAGAATAAGATACAAATTTTTTGCCGATAGGTTCGCCTGTCGGCATTTTTTCTTGACCTTTTTTAAAAAATATGTTATAGTTCAATTATTGAGCAGGATAGAAAGGAGAACTGCAAGCATCAACTGCTGCAGAACAGATAATATGAAAGCAAGAATTATGAGCAGCGCCAATGAGCGCCTGATTGCATACAAACAGCAGGAAAACCTTGCCGCACTTGCACAGATAGCCGACAAGCTCCGAATAAAGCTTGTCATTGCCGAGGATGACTCTGCCGATACCCCGATCGGATATTTCGCAGGTCTGGGCGGTTTTGCGAAAAGCGAAAAAAGCTGCGAGTCCAAATACGGATGTCTTGTACTCGCAGGTCTTTCGGACAGTAAGATAAACTCTGTGCTTTCCGAAATAAACAAGGCGCACCTGTCTATTCCGCTGAAAGCCATTCTCACTCCAATGAACCGAAGCTGGAGCATTAAAAAGCTTTCTGCCGAGCTTGCACAGGAACGTGAAAGGCTCGGAGGATGATTTAATGCGTAATTCGTAATTCGTAATGCGTAATTATTGCATGGCTGTTAGTTTGTTTTTATGATTTTTACTGACATTTTATTGAAGTGTGGTGGGATAAAGATTGGAATATTATAAGCTGTTGGATAGATTAACTTCTGCTTTATCTCATCCGCAACTTCACATTTGTCGGGGAGATATTTTTATTTATAAACGTAATTTGGAGGATCGATATTATGGCAGTTTCAAGATTAACAGCCTTATTTCAAAGCGATATAAAAACAGTGTGGGATAAAGTTACTTCATTGGAGAATTATCAATGGCGCAGTGACTTAAGCAAAATTGAAATTATAAACGAGAAGCAATTTATAGAATACACGAAAGACGGGTTTGCAACTACATTTACAATTACTGTTTTTGAACCGTATAAGCGTTGGGAATTTGATATGGAAAACAGTAATATGAAAGGGCATTGGATAGGAATATTTGCCGAAAAGAACGGTCAGACTGAAATTGATTTCACGGAAGATGTAACTGTTAAAAAGCTGTTCATGAAACCCTTTGTGAAAACATTTTTGAAGAAACAGCAAGAGTTATATGTGTCTGATTTAAAAAAAGCTTTACAATGACAAATTTCCTTTTATCGGAGAAATAATTTGATCTGCAAATCGGAATTTATAAGGAGAGCCGAAATGATTTTGAATAATCGGTCAATACCGATATTAGACCATGCAATGATCTTTGAATTTATTAGGTAAAGTCTTAAAAATTCAAGGAGTGAAAAAATGATAAACCCTTTTAAAAACTTGACAAAAAAGGAATGGCTGCTTTGGGTATTCTCTTTTTTGATAATAACAATTTCAAATATACTATCGGGAGATATCAATTTTCTTACACTGATAACTGCATGGATAGGCGTTACATCGCTTATCTTTGCGGCAAAGGGCAATGTCTGGGCGCAGATATTGATGATCGTGTTCAGCATTCTTTACGGTATCATTTCTTATCAGTTTAGGTATTGGGGAGAGATGGTCACTTATCTTGGAATGACCCTGCCTATGGCGGTTTGGTCAACGGTAACTTGGATAAAAAATCCGTCGGAAAACGGAAATGAGGTTGCGATACAAAAAATCACCAAAAAGCACATCGCAGGGATCATATTCTTCGGCACAGTCGTGACAGTTGTATTCTATTATATTTTGCGTGCGCTTGATACACCGAATATTGTGTTAAGCACGATCTCCATTGCAACCAGTTTTCTTGCCGCCTCGCTTACTATGCTGCGAAGCTCGTACTATGCCCTTGGGTATGCGTCAAATGATATTGTACTCATAATTCTTTGGGGTTTGGCGTCAATAGAAGACCCGATCTATATTACCGTAGTTGTAAACTTTGTGATTTTCTTCATCAATGATATGTATGGTTTTATAAGTTGGAAGAAAAGAGAGTTGATTCAGCGTTAAAAAAATTACCGGTTATCGGAGAGATAAACTGATCTGCAAATCGGAACTTATTTCAATTCGTAATGCGTAATTATTGCGGTGTAAACGGTTATTATTTATCATTAATTACGCATTACGCATTACGAATTACGCATTATATTAAGGAAACGCTGATTAATACGTTTCAGCCGTTTTTCAAAATGTCCTCAAAGGCGGAAACTCGTACATTTCTCAAAACGGCGAAACGAACGCTGCGCTTTAATCAGCGGTTCCATAAATTTAGGGTTGGTGTGTATGGATATTTTTTCGGAAAAAATGCAGCTGTTCTTTTCGGAATTTGGAAAAGGCAGAAAAATGGTGCTTTCAACAGCTTTAAACGATAGGGTTTCCTCGAGGATGATGAGCGTTGTTCAATTCGATGAGAAATTTTATTTTCAAACCGATATAAAGCTGAAAAAGTATCGGCAGCTCACAGCAAACAATAACGTCGCACTTTGTATTGATAACATCCAGATAGAGGGTATATGTGAGGAGATCGGTCATCCGTTAGAAAATTCCGCTTTCAGCAGTTTGTTTCGGGAGTGCTTCAAAGGCTCGTTCGACGCTTATTCGTCATTGAAGGATGAACGGCTTTTTGCGGTCAGACCGATGTACATAGAGCGCTGGGTTTATAAAGACGGCGTTCCTTACATTGAAACCTTTGATATGACCGCCCGTCAATATAGATTGGAAAGATATTCGGGAGAATGAATTCTGTTGGAGAGGGAGATTCTATGGTACGGGAAATAAAAGAAACCGAGCTTAACGAGCTGCTTGAATTGTACTTGCATCTGCACGAGGATTCGCTCCCCGAGCCTTCGGAGCAGCTTTCAAAAGCGTGGGATTCCATTATGAAGGATGAAAACCATCATATTATAGTCAAAGAAGCGGACGGGAAGCTCGTTTCCTCCTGCGTCTGCGTGATAATCCCGAATCTAACAAGGGGAGTTCGCCCGTATGCCTTTGTGGAGAATGTTGTGACTCACGCCGACTATCGGGGAAAAGGTTTTGCGACGGAGTGTCTTGACTATGCAAAAAAGCTTGCGGAGGAGGCAGGCTGCTATAAAATGATGCTCCTGACAGGTTCAAGATCACAGTCAACGCTTGATTTCTATCGTCGAGCAGGCTACAACAGCACCGACAAGACGGCATTTATTATGTGGCTATAAAAACCGCACAAGCTTTACGCGTTGTCGACAAAAAAGATCACTCCCTTGACATAAAGATGATCGGGGGAGTGATCTTGTATTTTATCTATTCGACAGAATCGCCGTAATAATAGTTGAGCAGCAGGTCAACGAATCTGCCGTAGGACTTTACTCCGTCCGAAACTCCGTTGAGCCGCAGGCTGGTTTCCATAGCCTTGTCCGAAACCGCTGCCATCGCCGTGCCGAGCTTTGTTTCCTTTGCTTCACGGAAGATCCTGCCCTTTTCATAGAGGTCGTAACAAACGTTATCGCTTGCTGCGGAGAAAAGCACAGCCTTGTCCTCGTTGGAAATAGAGCTTTCACGGTAGACCTTCGAGCGCAGATAGGACAGCGCCGACATATACCCCGAATATACAAGCTCGGGCGAGTCGCTTTCTATGCAGGCGAGATAAGCGATGAAATTTGCTTCATCCTCCTTTATCCAGCCTTTGAGATGCGCATATTCGTGGCAGATCGTGTCGGGCAGCTCGGAATTATACATATTTCTATTGTAGTTTGCTTCAAGGCTGAACGGGAAATATATCCCGAGCAGATCGAAACGGGTCATTATCCCCGAGCATAAAATGCCTTTAGGGTCGGGATAATATCCCGAAAGGGTCGGATAATCGGACGAGATGTTCTGCATCGCAGCCTTTGCTTCGGAATAAACATCGCAGGTGATGAGCATATTCCCGTCAGCGTCACGTTCGATAAGCTTTTCGGCTTCGTTGCATTTTTCGGTCATGACCATTGCAAGCGAATAAAGCTGTTCGGCGGTGAATTTTTCTTCACCGATGCCGTGAACCGAGGCAAAGCTGCTGCAGCGGTACATTATAAAGCAGTTAAGCGTTTCGGTAAGCATCACGAATGAAACTATCCACAGAACGATCAGCGAGCAAACGGCGGATATCTTTTTTCTGCTGTCCTTTTTCCGTATCATAAGGATTATGTAGGTTATGATAAGCGAAATTCCTCCGAAAACCGCCAGAGCGATCATAGCTTCGCCGAGCGAGAACGGCAGTACGCCGCTTATTCTCCCGAAAACGGCTTGGAGTTTAAGAAAAATATTATCACGGTAGAAATCCGAGAACGCCGCCGAGCTGCGTGAAATTGCACAGAGCAGTGCACAGGCGGCAAGGATGACTGCGATAATTATATATTGCGCAAGATATTTTTTTGACAAGCTTTTTTTCATATCATTTCCCATAGCAATCCATAAAAATATCCTGCCAAGTTCAGCAGTGCAGAATGTGAATAGTTTCGTCACTCACACTTGAAAGGCAGCAAGCCTGTCTGCGTGTTCGTTCCTAAGGAAACGCTGATTAGTTCGTTTCTGCCGTTTTTCAAAATGTTCTCAAAGGCTTAAACTCGTACATTTTTCAAAACGGCGAAACGAACGCTGCGCTTTAATCAGCTTTTTCCTAACTCTTCGCATTCTGCCCTCGCTTCCTTTTGTCAGTCTATTTTTATTTCTTGCTCTAAAATTATAAATACAGTCTTTTAATGCGGAACATTTTATGATATAATTTTAGCAGATAAGAAAAATATTGTCAATCGTTTTTACAGCGGTAAATTATTCCTGTTCAAAGGTAAGAATGCTGCGCTTTGTGAACATAAGGAACAGACCGACAGGGATGAGAAGCAGCAGCGTTTCAACATCCTCGGCGAAAAGAACGGATGCTGCAGGAACTATTGCAGCGACTGCGCCGTAGATCTTCTGCTTGAGCATATTGCGGCGGTGGGCACAGTTCACAAGGGTAATTTCCGAGCGTTCGTTATCATAAGAAGGAATCTTTTTTGCGGTTGAATTATAGTGTGTCATAATTATTTCCCCTTTTCATTTTTTTGCTGAATATGCGGTTCCTTGATTTTTATTTCCGGCACAAATGTTCAGCACTTTTGTTCTGTTTCATATTATAGAACAAACGTATCGTTTTGTCAAGGGGTTTTAGCAAAAAATTTGTTCGATTTGATTTCCTGTCCGTTTTATCGTACAGCTCGAAAATTTTTTGACGAATTATCTGGTTTTGAACGTAAAATATTTTTATATGGATGTTTATTTTGGAAAGCGATTGACAATTTTTTAACGAAAGGAGAGGACGAATGAGGTCTGTTATACTCTTTCTGGATGAAGAAAAAACGTTTGCGGAGTACGGATATCTGCTGCCGCTGATCTCGGAGGAACGGCGTGAGCGTATCGAACGAATGGCTGTAAAAGGCGACAAGGTGCGATCGCTTTTTTCGGAGCTGCTTATGCGTTATGAAGCGTCCGAGCAGCTTGGAGTTGATTTTAACGAGCTTATTTTTGATAAGGGCGAATTTGGCAAGCCTTATATTGTCGGTTTCGGCGGCTATGACTTCTCCGTTTCGCACTCAGGACAGGCAATTGCGTTTGCAGGAGGTTTTTCGGCGGTCGGCGCTGACATCGAGCTTATAAAGCGGCGCAGGAACGGAGCTTCGCAGCGGTTTTTCGCCGAAAATGAAGTGAGATATATTGAGCAGAGTGCAAATTCGGACGAAGCGTTTTTTGAGATATGGACAAAGAAAGAAGCCTATTCCAAAATGCTCGGAAAGGGACTTTCGCTGGGTTTTCGGTCGTTCGATGTGACGTATAACGAGCTTGGCGGTCTGTTTTACAGCATAACAACGCACGGTTATGCTTTTTCCGTTTGTTCCGAGGAGATCGAAGCGTTGCAGAGCATAACGGAGATCACGGAATCGGAATTTCTTCAAAAGCTTAACTTTACTTTGCGTTAACGGAACATTTACAAAATATATTTAATTGCGGTGGCTTTTGACTGTACAATAAAATAAAGAGCAGCATACTGCTTGTATAAACTCAAAAATCCCACAACATAAATTTGACATATAATCCCACAAACAAAGGAGGAAAACACAATGAAAACAAAAGCAATTATCTCTATCGCATTATGTGCGCTCATGATGACAGCCTGCGGAAGCAGCTCGAGCGACAAGTCATTTGCTTTGACCGCTGACAATGGCGCAATGCAGAATTCTGCCGCAGCTGCAGATGAATATTTCTATGAAGAGGAATATGACGCAGTCGTTGAATCGACAAGCAGCACGGCGATGACGGACGGAAACGAGGATACGAACACTCTTTCGGCGGACAAGATAAAAAAGGAAATGCTTGTCTACACCTGCAATATGACCGTTGATGTGCTTGAATTTGATGACGCTGTTGCAAAGTTCAAGGAAAGCCTTGACAGCTACGGCGGATTCGTTGAGAACGAGAATTTCACGGACGGCGGTTCGGACGGAAGATGGTATTATGCTGACATGGAAAAATGGCGCACATACTCCGCAACCGTTCGTGTTCCGAGTGCGGATTATGAGAACTTCTGCAGCAATGCCGCTTCGCTCGGCGATCTTCGCAGCAGAAATTCCAGCGTTCAGAACGTAAGCAGCGAATACTATGATCTTTCGACAACGCTTGAAATATACGAAGCGAAGGAAGAACGCTACATAGCTCTTCTTGCAGGCATAACCGAGGATGCATACGCAGTTTCGGTCGAAAGAGAGCTTACCGATCTTCAGGTCGAAATAGCAAAGATAAAGACAAGGATGAACGATATCAAGACCGATGTTGCGTATTCCTTTGTAAACATAAAGATCAACGAGGTAAGGGAATACACGGCTGAACCGATCAAGACGGATACCTTCATGCAAAGGCTCATGAACACGCTTTCCGACACAGGCAGCGGCTTCCTTGATTTCCTGGAGGATCTGCTGTTCCTTATCATTGCGATGTTCCCGTATCTTGTTCTTATCGGAATCATCGTATTCATCGTTATTGCGATAGTAAAGAAGTCAAAGAAGAAAAAGGCTCTTAAATCGGAGAAGAAAGCAGACGAGCCCGCTGCCGCTGAACCCGTCAAGGAAGAAGAAAAGAAATAATTGTTGATTTGTAAAGCTGTTCCCGAAGTTTGGGGACAGCTTTGTTTTTTGTGGAAATATTTTCCTTTTAATGAGAATAAGTTCTTTTTTTATTATAATACTAATTCCAAATCAACCGTAAGACTAAATACTCGGATATAATAATCCAATTCTGCGTCTGACTCCTATGCAATGTAATTGCATTGAAGGGCATAAAGCCTTACTGCGGTCTGCCTCCAAGGTAAACAAGTTTACCTAACTTGGATTATTCTATCTGTCGTCTTTGTCTATAGAATGATTTGGAATTAGTATAAAATCTTTCCGAATTATGTGTATAAATATTGACAAAATGATTAATTTGTGATAAAATCAAAGTAGTTTATATATCAATTGTATAAAAGCATTCTCTCACGAAAAAAAATATGGAAATGTGAAGAGAAAAACGGACGAACCGCAGACTTGACAGAGTTCGGATAAATTTTAAAATACAAGGGGAATATCAATGGATATCAGAACGTGCTATGAAGAAATGAATGCAAATTTTGATGAGGTTTTAAGAAGATTCGGAAGTGAGGCAATGGTGAAAAAGTTCGCTGTTAAGTTCCTTAACGATCCTTCTTATGCTCAGCTGTGCGGCGGAATTGCCGAGAATAACGCAGAGAATGCCTTCCGTGCGGCTCATACACTTAAAGGTATTTGCGCAAATCTCGGCTTCAGCGGTCTTTACAGCGTTTCTGCCGAGCTTACGGAGAAGCTCAGAGGAAGAAGCATCGAAGGTTCAGAGGAGCTTTTTGATAAGGTCAAGGAACAGTATGACATTACTGTTGCTGCTCTGCGCAGATTTGAAAATGCAAACAGCTGACAAAGTATCTGATAATAATATCTGATCAATTTATAGACAAATTCTCGGAACGACATTCTTTTTAACACGAATAAAAAAATCGGTCAAGCTCGCTCTTGACCGATTTTTTACTGTATTTATATTCAGTTTTCAAACATTGCTTTAAGCATCTGAGCTTGTGTATCAAGGCTTCTTGCTGTATCTTCAGCTTCTGCGGAGATCGCTGCATTCTGCTGGACTACGATGGATATCTGCATCATGCTTTCGGAGATCTGTCTGAATGATTCAGCCTGTTCGTCTGCTGCTGCCGCAATTTCATCAATAAGAGTATTGCTTTCGGCAATTCCGTCCATCATAGAACGCAGCTGTTCGGCTGTTTCGTTAGCGATCTGTGAGCCGTTTGTTACTGCGATCTTGGTTTCTTCGATAAGCCGTGCTGTTCCTCTTGTAGCCTCGGCGCTCTTGTTTGCAAGGTTTCTTACCTCGTCTGCGACAACCGCAAAGCCCTTGCCGTGCTGTCCGGCTCTTGCGGCTTCAACCGCTGCGTTGAGAGCGAGGATATTTGTCTGGAATGCGATGTCATCAATAGTTTTTACGATGTTGCCGATCTTTGTTGAGGATTCCTCGATCTTTGCCATAGCGTTCTGCATCTCGGCAATTTTCTGAACACCACTGTCAACGCTCTGTGTAGTTTTGTCGGATATCTTGCTGGCGGTTTTGGCGGATTCGGCGTTGTTCTTGATCTGTTCGCTTATCGAGCCGAACGAAGCGGAGATCTCCTCAACAGTTGCAGCCTGTGTGGACGAGCCTTCGGAGAGTCTTGATGCGATCTCCTGCATTTCGGATGCACGGTTGCTAATGTCTGCCGAAATAACGGTAGTTTCAGAGATAACACGCTGCTCCTTTTCGTTGAGCTTTATTGTTTCTTCGATATTCTGCTTGATATTTGCAAGCATTGCATTTATTCCGTTGCTCAAGGTCGAATACTCGGGACAGGTTCTTACATTTACCTCTGCGTCGAGATTTCCCGAGGAGATGACCTGCATATCGCCTATAAGTTCATCCAGTCCCTTTATAATTATTTTCTGAACGGCGGTGTCGATGAGCAGAACTATAACTGCGAGCATTACGAGCGTAGCAAGTATGAATATAACAACGAGCGTAGTACGTCCGCTGAAGGCTTCGCTCCTGCTGATCGCTGCGATAAGGAAGTAATTATCGGTTTCGCCCGTGGAGCAGATCATGCTTACGCCGTCGATCTTTGCAACGATTCCGCTGCCGCCCTTCATAAGCTTTTCGGTGATTCCTATATCGGCATAATTCTTACCGATAAGATCCTTGTTGACATGAGCGGCGATCGTTCCGTCAGCTTTGTTTACAGCCGTAACGTAGCCGTTGTTTCCTACGGTGATAGTTGAAAGTACGTTGTCGATGCTTGTTTTTTCAAGCTGGTTCTGAAGTCTTGTCGGGGTGATGCCGACCTGAACGATACCCTTTTTGTCTTTTCTTGAAACGCCTACATACTGAAAAAATTTGCCTTCGGCACCGTTCGGCTGGGCTTCCTGCGCAAATTTCAGGGATGAATCATCAAGGATTGCCATAAATTCTTTTCCCTGATCACTTCCCGAAAAATCGAAGCCGTAATAGTCCGGAATGTTACCCCATTGGAGAATACCATTTTCATCCGAAACATGAAGCTCGTCAACATCAAGCAAAGCGGCGATCCTGTTGAGCTCGTCAAGGCTGTCGAGCAGCGACGGGTCGAGAGCGATCATTTCAGCAAAAGCATCAGCCTTTGCAATAAAATCGGTATTGAGCTGGTCGATAACGGCGAGTGTTTCTTCGTCATTAACAGCTAATCTTGATATAACATCGTCTATTCGTGTCGAGGCGGTATTTGCTGCAGTTTTTTGCATTATCAGACTTTGTACAGAGAATACCACAATTATCATAAATACAAGTGCGATAGAGCATGCTATGATTATTCGTTTTGTCAGTGTTTTTTTCATGGACCAGTTCATCTCCCGTAGTAAATGTTAAAGTGTTTAGCTGTTTAATACGCAAAGTCAATATTTTCTTAATTATATCATAAAAAATGGTTAAAGTCAATGATTTTTTGTATTTTTTACATATTTTTTGTCAAAGCATATCTGATTTATAGGTATTTTGCCGAATTTTGTCGAAAGCTGTAGATTTGTTAGGTATCGAAGAACTGAACCGGGCGAGGAAGGGCGACAAGACATATGTCGTAACTTCAATGAGGCGGTGGATGTTTAAAGTGGTGTGATATAATACTAAACAAACGACTTGGCTTTATGAATGGGGTGTATGTTTTTGTAATTGCATATTCTTTTTTAAAATCTTATTTACAAATTATTAAATACTTTTTGTTTCTTTTGAATTTCTTTTTATGATATTATGTAAAATGGATGATATTATAATTTAACTAAAAGGATTAATTGGAGGAGAAATTATGATTGTAAAAAAGATTGTTTCAATGATTACTTCGCTTATTTTAGCGGTATCGGTATCATTAAGTGTTATGACTGCCGATATAGTATATGCAAATAATAATGGAGTTGCTTATTTAAATAACAGCACAACTGTTAGTTCGGATTCGACAAATGACATTTTTTATGAAATGTTATATTCAAGTAATTCTGATTATAGACAATGGGCGCAAGGAGATCCAAGATGGGGGGAGATGTATCTTGGATCAAATCAAATTGAAAATAATAAATGTAAAAATCAAGGATGTCTTGTTACTTGTTTAACTAAAATGGCAATACAAGCAGGATTGAAAGATGCTGATTCTTTTAATGTTGCTACTATGATTAATCTTTTAAATAATGTAGGCGCTTTTAATGATTATGGTAATTTGGAAAGTTTTTATAGTGTTACTCAATGCATTCCCGAATTAAAGGTTGGAAATAACGGAGAATATGTTCTTAGTGGTGGTTCATATCACCCTTGGGATTACAATGATAAGTTCATTAATTGGGTTAAAGAGGGATATCATATCTTAATAGATGTCGGAGGTCATTGGATATTGGTTGATGAAGCACTTTCTATTAGCACAGGCAAAGTACATATTATGAACTCATTAAGCGGCAACCAAAATGCCGATGCCACTCTTGAAAGTCAATGTTTAGTTTTTTATAATGTGTTTGTGTTCACAGGCGGAACAACTCCATCGGCAGAACCATCTTCAGATATTTTTATTAGCAATTGCTATATTCCCCCCATAATAACAGTTGGAGATGATGTGCCGCTGACAGGAGTAATTAGCTCGGGGTATGAGCTGAATGGTCTTTCTATTTGGGTAGAAGATGCTTCTAATGGTTATGTAACGGGAGGGGATAGACTTCTTTCATCAAAAAGTTATGATTTAAGCAATGAGGGATATAATTTCAAAGGATTGCAGCCCGGGGTATACAGAGTTAAAATCGGTGCATCTAATAAAGAAAAAACCAAACAATTGGTAAATCAGTCTATTACCGTTCTTGCTAACTATGACACAGGTTTGCAAGGAACATACACATTAAGAAGCGCAATAGACAATTCTTATGTCATCGGTACAGGCAGTGACAATAACATTGAGTTAAAAAAATATGAAAACACTGCAGACAAAACATGGTATATCGAGCATCTTGAAACAGGCTATTATACGATAAGAAACTGTGCCAGCGGATTATATTTTGATGTATACAGCGGCGGAACGGCATCAGGAACTAACATCTGGCAGTATGACCTGAACAAATCATACGCCCAGCAATGGCAGATCCTACCGTCCGGAAACACTTACTATTTAGTGCCGAGGATCAGCCTTGGATGCGCAGCGGATATTTACTATGCAGCTATGGAAGACGGAACAAATATAACATTATGTTATACTGATTGTTATACTGATTCATTTATGGGAGCAAACCAGAGATTTGTCCTCGATAAATCGGACTGCAACTTTAAAACAGGAAATAAAATAACCTTTGATGCAAACGGAGGAACTATCCCTTCTGTTGCAAACACACATATTGCAAACGGCGTCAATACAGGCAGAGGTTTAGGAGATTTGGTTGTATTTAACGTCCCGGGTATAACTGTAAACACAAATCAGTACGGTATTGAAGCACAGGTAGACAGTAATGGAAGGGTCACAAAAATCAGAAGCTTCGGCTCCGAAGAACAGCTGCCAATACCCGAAGGCGGAATGGTCATTTCCGGACATCAATACAGCGGAAATGACGGAGGAAATTTCGTAAGCAGCATAGTTGTGGGCGATTATGTAGGATATGATTATGATACAAAGACCGTATCCGTATATAAGTCCTCGGCAGATTATACTGCAAATCATAAGTATCTTAACAATAATGATAAATACGGAGATCTTCCGATACCGACCAGGGAAGGTTACTATTTCGATGGTTGGTACACAGCAGCAAACGGCGGAACAAAAATAACATCCTCCAGCACTTATATTTCAAGTACGCTGTATGCTCATTGGGCAACACCAAATGCAACAGTTTCAGGCACATACACATATACCGGCAGTCCTATCATTCCGACTGTTGTTGTTACAATAGGCTCTGTCACACTTAAGAACGGCACGGATTACACCGTATCTGCAACCAATAACATTAATGCCGGTACAGCAAATTATACGGTAAAGGCGGCAGGAGATTATAAATTTGCAGATATAACAGGAACATTTACTATCGCAAAAGCCAAGGCTTCCGTTAAAACAGCTCCAACTGCGATAGGCGGTCTGAAGTATGACGGAACTTCCAAGGCTCTTGTAACAGCAGGAATTGCAGCCAACGGCACTATGGTTTACAGCACTGACGGCGTTAATTACAGCAGCAGTATACCTACAGCAACAGCTGCAGGAACTTATACTGTGTACTATAAGGCAGCAGGCAATGAAAATTATACAGATTCCGAAGTCGGCAAGATTGCAGTTACTATCGGAGAAAACCCCGAAATAATTAAGGGCATATCCGTTTCAAGTCAGAAACTGATAGTCATATATGGCTATGCAGGCTCAACTGTATCTTCCAGAACGGTCAACGTCGCATTTGACGATGTAACTGTTGAGATGATCGAATGGATGTACACAAATGATACATCCTGCACTCTCCTTGCAGATTATGTAAATGCATTTGTCAGCAAGTCCTCATCAGACAGCTTCATACTTACAGAAGCACAATTAAAGGCTATTGAATATGTACTTAATCATGATCTCGGCAATTAATACAGAAGCGGTCTAAGGTTAACTCAATAAAATGAAGTAAGGCGTACATCTTGCCAGATGACAAGGTGTACGCCTCAATTTGTGAAAAAACCTAACTGGTTAGGTAATACTAATTCCAAATCAATCTATAGATAAATCCTTGGCTATAATAATTTCACTCTTCGTCAAACTCCTATGCAAGTAATTGCATTGTAGGGCGGCAAGCCTTGCTGCGGTCGCTTTCCTTGATTGACAAAATTCTATCTGCCGTACTTGTCTATAGAACGGTTTATACTTAAAACCATTTAAACTGCACAAAAAATGGGGCAAAATCTCGTAGCTGTTGAAAACAGCTTTATATGGATTTTGCGCAGATTT
>JBJFFR010000048.1:0-3940 GCA_051891935.1 Oscillospiraceae bacterium | reverse complement strand
CAGCCCGCCTGCGGTCGCTTTCCTAGATTGGCAGCGTTCTATCTGCCGCCTTTGTCTACAGAACGATTAAAGATTAGTATAAGTGACGTATCTTGGTGGGAAAACACCAATTATTCAATATATACCTAACCATTGGTTAATGTTTTTTTTTTAAGATCTACTGTACAATATTGTATAGTGGATTTTTTTGCTTTTATGGGATTGAAAAACGTGAAACGAACACAAAATTGGGGCAATAGGATTCCGGAAATTTTCTGATTCCGGTGTAAATTGATTCTTTTGGCATTATATGTTAAATTTTGTTTGGTGTGTGTGCTAAAATAGCAGAGTGGATAAGTGAAAAACATTTTGATGAGCATATAACCGAGTAATAATGAAGCAGCGGGAGATGTTGAAATATGAACAGCCGTAATCTTTCCTTCGGAAAAAGATTTCTTATAATGGTAATATGTATCGCGCTCAATTTTGGCGGAAAATTCCTTGCCGAGTCACTTGTGCTGCCGTTGTGGCTGGATACGATAGGCACTTTTGCCGCCGCTTACTTTTTCGGTATAGGCGGAGCTGTTATTGCAGGGGTGTGCAACAATCTGATTTACGGTATATTTAAAATTGAGGCGCTGCCCTATATGCTGTCAAGTTCGGCAATAGGCATTTTCCTTGCGTTGTGTATGAAAAAGCGAAAATTTGAAAGCTTCACAAAGGCTATGCTTGTGGGCTTCTGGACAGGTGTTATATCCATTATTGTTTCCGTTCCCATAAACATGATATTTTCCGAGGGAAAAAGTGGAAATGAGTGGGGAGACATTTTTTTCAGTATGCTTGAGTGGTACGGTATGCCACGGGTAATTTGCTCGATAGGCGATGAGCTTATTGTGGACATAATTGATAAAATGGTCACAGCTGCCATTGCTTATGCGGCAATAAAGATTATGGTCAAGATCACCTGCGGTAAAAAAATGCGTGCTTCAAAGGTATCCGCCGCAGTGTTGGCGCTGGCAATTGCAGGCGGAACGCTTTTCATTTGTCCCTTTGATGTTTCGGCAGAAAGCAACAGCGATAAATACATCAGCACCGTATACAACAACAAAAACGGGCTTTGCTCCTCGGAAGCAAACGAGATCGCCCAGACGGAGGACGGCTACATCTGGATAGGCGGATACGCAGGTCTAACTCGCTTTAACGGCAAAAGCTTTGAGTTCATAACAGAAGGCAGTATAACAAGTGTTACAGCTTTGTTCACCGACAGCAGGGGACGCTTGTGGATCGGCACTAACGACAGCGGCGTGGCGCTTTACGAAAACGGAAGCTTTTCGTTTTACAACATAAAAAGCGGTCTTGCCGCAAACTCGGTGCGCTGCTTTGCAGAAGCCGATGACGGAACAGTTTATATCGGCACGACCGACCGTATCTGCAAGGTACTTTCAGACAACAGCGTAAGCGTCATTGACGCAGACGTTACATACATCATCTCAATGGTTTATTATGGCGGCAAGCTGGTGTGCGTTAATAATTCGGGCAAGCTTTTTGTTATCGAAAACGACAGCGTTGTTACCGAGTACACCTCAGAGACCGAGGGCGTGTATTATACCTGCGTGGGATCGGTATCCGACGGGATCATGGCAGGAACTTCCTCATCATACATAGAAAAGCTCAGCGTTTCGCAAAGCGGTGTGACAATTACCGAAAAAAGAATTTTGGAGGCCCTTTCCGGCGTTCAATGCATGAAAATCGACAGCCGGGGCAGGCTGTGGCTTTGTTGCGGCAACGGTATCGGCAATCTGCAAAACGGCACTATGAAGGAGCTTTTCTACGATGGATTTGACAGCGGCATAGAAAGCGTGTTGGAGGATTATCAGGGCAATATCTGGTTTGCTTCCTCCCGATACGGTATAATGAAGCTTTCGGATAATACCTTCGGTGATCTTTTCGAGGAATCGGGTGCAGCAAGTACAGTTACAAACTCTGTCTGCCTTTATAACGGAGATTTTTACTGCGGAACAGACAGCGGTCTTGTGATAATCGATAAAAAAAGCAGGGCGACAAAATCAAACGCCCTTACGGAAATGCTTGAGGGCGCAAGAATTCGCTGCGTCAAAGCGGATTCTCAAAACCGTTTGTGGATATGCACATACAGCGATTATGGTCTTGTGAGGTATGAAGCTGACGGAACGATAAAGACGTTTACCGAAAAAGAAAACGGGACGACCTCCGACAGATTCAGATGCATTATCGAGCTTCCTGACGGAACGGTCGCAGCAGGCACGAACAGCGGTCTGAACTTTATCAAGGACGATACGGTCACGGGAACGATAAGACAGGCTGACGGACTTGAAAATGCGCAGATACTCAGCCTTGCCCTGGACAGCGGCGGCAATCTCTACGCAGGAAGCGACGGCGCAGGAATATACATTATCAGGGACGGCAGTATCATCGGTCATATCGGCGAGGCGGAAGGTATGCCCTCACAGATCGTTATGAAAATGACCCCTTACGACGGCGGATTTTTCCTTGTTATGAGCAATTGCCTCGGCTATATGAAGGACGGCACAGTAACTTCGCTGAAAAAGTTTCCTTACTACAACAACTATGACGCAGTCGTAATGGACGAAAAGCTTTGTGTGATTTCAAGCGCAGGAATTTACATTACCGATATTGAAGAGCTTTTGAGCGGAAACGATATAAGCTACAAGCTGTATAATTACTACGACGGTCTTTCCGACGGTCTTGTAGCAAACTCGTGGAATTACCTCGACGAAGACGGAATGTTATATTTCGGCACTAACCGAGGCGTAAATTATTTCAAGCCCGATTACCAAAAACGTAATGAATCTGAATATAAATTCGGACTTTCGGCGGTAAGCTGCGATAAAAACAAGGCGGAAATAAAAGATGATGTTATTGTTATTCCTGCGGATACCAAGCTTATTACTCTTGAAGCTTCCGTGAGAAACTACCTTGCGTCAAATGTCAAGCTCAGATTTTTTATCAAGGAGCTTAACGACAATCCTCCCGTTATTACTCACAGGGAGCTTGAATCAATTCAGATCTCCAATCTTGAACACGGCACATACACCGTCTGCATACAGATAATGAGCGATGACGAATCTGCTGTTTTGCAGGAAAAATGCTACTGCCTCGTAAAGGAAGCTCATGCTTGGGAAAACGACAGGTATAGGTCATATCTTATTATAGCAATAGTTTGGATAGGCTCTGCAATAGTGTGGGTCATCGTTACAACAAGCATGATGATAAAGCACGAAAACGAGATAGCCCTTCTTAAATATCAGGCAAAAAGCGAGTTCCTTGCAAATATGTCCCATGAGTTCAGAACACCTGTAAATACTATTCTCGGTATGAACGAGATAATTTTGCAGGATAACCCGGGGGACAGGATAACGGAATGCTCCGAAAATATAAAGACAGCAAGCAACAGCCTTTTGACGCTGATAAACGATGTACTGGATTTTTCCGCAATAGAGTCGGGCAAGCTGGAGCTTGTCAGCGAGAGCTATGACCTTGACAGACTTTTGAATGAGGAGATAGCTGCCCTTAATTATGCGGCAGGCAAAAAGGGAATCGAGACGGTTATCGTTGTCGACGACAATCTTCCGGCACAGCTGGAGGGCGATTCCCACAGAGTAAAGCAGATAATTGACAATCTCATATCCAACGCAGTAAAGTTTACGGATAACGGGCAGATAACATTTTTTGCCGGCGGCGAAATCAATGCCGGCAGTGATTTTAGCCTTATCATAACCCTTTCCGATACAGGCTCGGGCATATCTGAGGAGGATAAGGAAAAGCTTTTCGACAGCTTTGACAGACTAAGACACAACAAGAACCGCACCGTTGGAGGTACGGGTCTTGGACTATCGATCACAAAGGCTCTGGTGGAAATGATGAACGGTACTGTTACGGTAAAGAGCATTGTAGGCTCGGG
>JBJFFR010000047.1:0-20486 GCA_051891935.1 Oscillospiraceae bacterium | reverse complement strand
TATACTAATCTTTAATCGTTCTATAGACAAAGCCGACAGATAGAATAATTCCAATTAGGTAAACTTGTTTACCTTGGAGATCGACCTTGCAAGGCTTGATGCCTTGCAATGCAATTTAATTGCATAGGAGTTTGACGCAGAGTGGAATTATTATAGCCGAGGCTTTGTTTATAGAACGGTTTGGAATTAGTATGAAAGCCAATATACTCACTTTGTTCGTATATTGGCTTTCAGAGGTTAGTTGTTCTGTTAATAAAGAATAAGCGCAATTCACGATTTTGGGGTTTACAGACCGATTTCTCACGTTCTGATTTACCTTATTTTTGTGAATTGCGCTTTTGATTTGTTAGTGATTTCGCTTTTGCAGCAAATGTTTCGCTAAAGTTTAAAGTATTTCGCTCTCTGCGGAGAGCGATTCGGTGGCTCCTCGCCCCCGAACCCCCTCGCAAGCTGTGCTCAGCTTGACCAGCTGATCGCTTCAGGGTATTTATTCAAATTTATATCTGTGCAGAGTAGTTCGGTGCTTCCTTTGTGATATAAATATCGTGAGGATGCGATTCACGGAGGCCTGCGCCTGTGATCTTAACGAACTGTGCCTTTTCGTGGAGCTTTTCGATCGTATCGCAGCCTGTATAACCCATACCGGAGCGGATACCGCCGATAAGCTGGAAGATAGTATCGGAAACAGGTCCCTTATAAGGTACACGGCCTTCAACGCCTTCGGGAACGAGCTTTCTTGCGTTCTCCTGGAAGTATCTGTCCTTTGATCCGCAAGCCATTGCGCCGAGCGAGCCCATTCCGCGGTAAACCTTGAACTGTCTGCCCTGATAAATTTCTGTTTCTCCCGGAGATTCCTCACAGCCTGCAAGGAGAGAACCGAGCATTACGACATTCGCACCTGCTGCGAGAGCCTTAACGATATCGCCGGAATACTTGATGCCGCCGTCTGCGATAACGGGGATGTTATGCTTTGCTGCTGCGCAGGCTGCGTCATAAATTGCTGTGATCTGCGGAACGCCGATACCTGCAACAACTCTTGTTGTACAGATAGATCCGGGGCCGATGCCGACCTTTACGCAGTCAGCGCCTGCGTCGATGAGAGCTTCTGCAGCTGCGGCTGTTGCGATATTGCCTGCGATAACGGGAGTGTTCGGGAATGCTTTCTTGACCTCACGGACAGCATTAACGATATTGATATTATGTCCGTGAGCGGAGTCGAGAACAAGCACATCGACCTGTGCTTCGATAAGAGCCTCTGCTCTTTCCATCATGTTTGAAGCAACGCCGATAGCAGCGCCGCAAAGAAGTCTGCCTGCCTTATCTCTTGCGGAGTTCGGGTACTGGACAGCCTTTTCGATGTCCTTTATTGTGATAAGTCCCTTTAAGATGCCGTTTTCGTCAACGATAGGGAGCTTTTCGATCTTATGCTGCATAAGGATCTTCTGTGCGCCCTTCAGGTCTGTTCCAACGGGAGCGGTAACGAGGTTTTCCTTTGTCATGACCTTGCTGATAGGTGTTGCATAGTCGGAAAGGAAACGGAGATCTCTGTTTGTGAGGATTCCGACAAGCTTGCCCTTGTCATCAACGATAGGAACGCCGGAAATTCTGTACTTGCCCATAAGCTCATCAGCTTCGGAAACGAGCTTGTCAGCGGTGAGAGAGAAAGGATTAACGATAACGCCGTTTTCGGAGCGCTTTACCTTATCGACCTCATCAGCCTGCTGTTCGATGGACATATTCTTGTGGATAACGCCGATGCCGCCTTCACGGGCAATTGCGATAGCCATATTCGCTTCGGTAACGGTATCCATAGCGGAGGTAATGATCGGAGTGTTGAGATAGATGTCACCTGCAAGACGGGATTTAAGGCTGACCATGTTAGGTGTGCAGTCGGATTCTGCAGGGATAAGAAGTACATCGTCAAAGGTCAGTCCTTCTTTGACGAACTTTTTGGACATATCGGTTTCAAGCATGATAAGTTCCTCCTTTTTCTTCAAACATTCGCTTTAAAATTATATTTTATATAGTTTACTACTTTATTTGCGCAAGGTCAAGTATTTTTTTGTTAAAACAGATGTAGAATTTTGTCCGCGACTGACGGAACTTTTTGTGCAAGCTGTTGTGCATTGCTAATTGAAGAAATGATCCGCCGCAAATGCCGCATTTACGCTTTCTTACGTTATAAATCTATCACCCTGAAACGTCCCTCTTCGGGCAAATTCAAGGTCGATGCTGTTCATAACACGCTTTTTGTCAAGTGTCCACCTCGGAGCGACAAGCTCGGCTCTTGAACCGTCGCCCGTTATCCGCTCGATGATCGTTTCGGGCGGCATAAGCTCGATCTGATCGCAGACGAGTGAAGCGTATTCCTCGGCAGAAAGCAGCGGAAAAGGCGAGCGCTCATATTCTTCGGCAAGCTTCGTCCCTTTTATTATGTGGAGCATGTGTATCTTCAATGCATGAGGACGGAGCGAAGCCGCAGCTTTTGCGGTTTCAAGCATCATTTCACGGCTTTCATCGGGCAGACCGTCGATAATATGGATGCAGACGTTTATCCCTCTTTCGGAAAGCGTTTTATATCCTCGGAGAAAATCGTCATAGCTGTGGCAGCGGTTCAGACGCTCGGCTGTTTTATCGTGTATAGTCTGCAATCCAAGCTCAACGGTAAGATATGTGCGCTTTGAAAGCTCTTCAAGATAATCCGCAGCGGCTTCGGAAATGCAGTCGGGGCGTGTTGAAACGGCAAGTCCGACAGCATTCGGGAGTGTGAGAGCCTTTTCAAACAGGCAGCGGAGCTTTTCGATGCTGCCGTAGGTGTTGGTGTTTGCTTGAAAATAGGGGATATAGAGCGGCTCGCCCCACTTTTTCACAAGCTTTGAGCGAACCTGCTCAAACTGTACTTCTATCGGGACGCTCGGGTCGCCGCCGAAATCTCCGCTGCCCGACGCAGAACAGAACGTGCAGCCGCCAACGCCCTTTGAGCCGTCACGGTTCGGGCAGGTGAAGCTTCCGTTCAGCGACACCTTAACGGTCTTTCTGCCGAAACGCTGTTTGAGATAATAGCTTTGCGTATGATAATGTTTATTTGTATCGGAAAATATAAAATCTGACATAGCTGACCTTAATCGGAGGTAATGATCTTCACCGCAACGTTCATTCCGTCAGCGGCGGCGGACATTATGCCGCCTGCGTAGCCTGCTCCCTCGCCGCAGGGGTACAAGCCTTTTACATTGATCGAGCAGAGGTCTTCTCCTCTTGTTATTCTGACAGGCGAAGAGGTTCTTGTTTCGGGAGCTGTCAGCACGGCGTTCATATCCCCGAAGCATCTCATTTTATGCGAAAAGTCGGCAAGTCCCTCTTTCAGCATCTCCGTAATAAATTCGGGGAAAAGCTCCGAAAGATCACATTCAGCAAGTCCTCTTGCGTAGGTGGGCTTAATACTGCTTTCGGCAAGCGAACCCTTTCCCGTGAGGAGCTTCCCGACCGTAGACGCAGGAGCTTTATAGTTTTTCCCCGAAAGCTCAAACGCTTTCTGTTCAAGGCTTCGGGCAAAGCTCACTCCGTCAAGCGGAGAATTCCCGAAATCATCGGGAGAAACTCCGACAGCAACGGCTGCATTTGCGTTTTCACCGTCACGGGCAAACTCGCTCATGCCGTTTGTAACAACGGTGTTTTCCTCGCTCTGGGACGGAACGACCATTCCTCCGGGACACATACAAAAGGTATAAACGCCTCTGCCGTTCCTGCGGTGGGAAAGCTGATATTCGCCCTTGGGAAGGCTTGGCGTTCCTGCGGCTTTTCCGTAAAGAGAGCGGTCAACATCGACCTGCTTGTGCTCGATGCGAACGCCGACCGAGAACGGCTTCGGCTCAATGAAAACACCCTTGTTAAGAAGCATTTCAAAGGTATCTCTTGCGCTGTGGCCGAGTGCAAGGACGATCGCATCGCAGGGTATCTCACGGCCGTTTGCGACAGCTGCGCAGACGGTGCCGTTTTTTATGATAACATCGTCAAGCCTTGTGTCGAAGCGAACCTCTCCGCCAAGCTCGATAACACGGCAGCGGAGCGTTTTTACTATGCTGCGCAGCTTGTCCGTGCCGATGTGTGGTTTTGCCTTCGTCAGTATCTCACGGGGAGCGCCGAATTCGACAAGCCGCTGCAAAATGCGTCTGCACATAGGGTCTTTTATGCGTGTTGTGAGCTTTCCGTCCGAGAATGTGCCTGCGCCGCCCTCGCCGAACTGTACATTTGTCCTTTCGGAGAATTCTCCGCCGCTCCAGAAGCCTTCAACAGCTTTTACACGCTCATCAACAGCCGAACCTCGTTCAAGAACTATAGGTTCAAAGCCGTATTCGGCAAGAGTGAGTGCGCAGAACATTCCTGCAGGACCAAAGCCTGCAATGACGACCCTCTTTTTCTTCAAATTCGTTTTCGGCGGCATTATCTCAATGCTCCGATCGACATAGGCGCAGCTTTTATCACGCTCGCAAAGCGCTTTTTCGTCTTTTTCGCTTTCAAGCTCTATCCACACGGACGAAACGAGCTTTATATCGTTGTTGTTTCTCGCATCGAGTGAGGTCTTGTGCAGATGACAGGCTTTGACAATGCTTTTATTGAGCCGAAGCTTCTTTATTGCCGCTGCGGTGATCTCGTCCTCACCTGCATTCACTGCGGTTTTTATCTGTGATATGATTATTGCCATAAAATCTTTCCTTTATAAAGTCAAAGCCGCACTGATAAATTATGCGGCTTTGAAACGATTATGGGGTTCTCTAAAAACCGGGACACGAGCATATTTTCGTACATGACTTGCATCAGCTGCAAGGCAACAAACCGCAGTAATACTTGATGTATTACAAGGTTTGTTAACGCAGCAGATGATGTAAGTCATAGAAAATATGCCGTGAAGGAGGTTTTTAGAGGTTCCCTTATGATCTTAATGTGAATGTTACTATTGCTTTTGGTGAGAGAAGACCATCCGAGCTTATGCACCATACATCGTCATAAGCAGGAGTCGAGAACGTTACGGGGAGCTTGTAATCCCTCGCTTCAAGCTCATAATTGAGCAGGTCGATCTGCGAAACGACATCAATATACGATATCTGATTGATGCTTTCCTCCGAGCCGATAAAGAACAGCGTAAAGCCCGAGGTTATGATATTATAATCGAACTGTGGGGGTGCGTTTATTATCTGGACTGCGCTTCCTCGTATCGTCATTGCGATCTTGTAAAGTCCCTCGCTCGGACATACTACCGAAATAGTGTCAATTCCGCTCAAATTCTGGTAGTTTTCCGCAAGGAAGTCGGAAGCCTTAAAGGTGAATACCGAACCGATATCGACCTCACGCATATCAATAGTGCCTATCGTTATCGCCGAAATCTCCGTAATTTCCTCCGCAGGAGCGGCGACCTCAAGCTCGGTAACGGACAGCTGCAGCTTCTCACGGAACGCATCAACATCAAAGCTTGCAGGTGCATTTGTAATAGCCACTTCAAGCGGAACAACCTGCTTTTTGTAAACGGGGATGCTTACGCTGAAGCTTGTTCTGCTGAAGGTGATGCTGTCGTTTCCGCTCAAAACAATTCCATCACTGCTGTATATTGTCGGGTTTTCGGCGGTGTATTCATAGCTTGACGAAAGCTCCCTTGCCGTATCGACATGGAAATATGCGTTTTCGATCTTTTCAACATCGTCCTTCGGACCCGTTATCTCAATAGTGTTCGGAGCGACCGCAACATCGTCGTCGTCAACGATATAACCGCTCGCAACGTGGATTCGGTCGAGAAGGGGAAGAAGCTTTATTTCCTTTGTAACGACTTCGTCAAAGGCAGCATAGATATATTCGATCGGGGAACGCGCATCGTCCGAGGGAGTGACCTTCGTAACGGTGAAGGTCTTACCGCTGCTTGAACTAACATCAAGGGGAAGACTGTATTCCCTTGCGCTTATAACATTTTCAGCCGAAGCCGTGACCTTGATATCATCGGCTTTGATGCTGCCTATCTGCGAACGGTCGCCGCGCAGATAAACATCAACGGTCTGAACGCTCTGTTCGATGACCTTGTAGTTGTGCGCTTCGGCATAGGTTCCCTGCAGCTCGATCGTGACAGGGACATTGTAGACGACCTGATCTATCGTAGGATAAACACTTATCGAAACAGCAAACCATATCACAACTGCGCAAAGAATGGAGAACACCTTGAGCGAAAAATCCTTCTCGAATATCCTTCGGAAGAAGTCCGAAATGACGTCAATTATTTTTTTCATTGGAGCTTACCTCCTCTGCGTTGTCTTTTGTTTTCTTTGTGCTGAAAATAGAGCGTTTCTTTTCCGCAGGCGGAAGCGTCCTTGCCGACCTCTGCGGCTTTTCGGGGATAAGCTTTTCACGCAGATATTTTTTTAGGCTGTCGCGTGAGAAGCCTCGTTCGATACTGCCGTTCTCGGCAATGGAAATAACGCCCGTTTCCTCCGAAACAGCAATAACGAGAGCGTCCGAGTTTTCACTCATACCGATAGCGGCACGATGTCGGGAGCCGAGAGCCTTGTTTATGATCTCTTCCTTCTGCGGCTTCGGAAGGAAGCAGGCAGCAGCAAGGATGTAACCGTCACGCATTATGACCGCACCGTCATGAAGGGGAGTGTTTTTCCAGAAGATGTTTCCGAAAAGCTCCTTTGACGGCTTCGCATTGAGAATAGTACCCGTGTCGATCTGTTCGCCGAGCTTCGATTCACGCTCGATAACAATAAGCGCACCTGTCGTTGTTGCGGAAAGATCCTCGCAGGCATCGCATATAGCTTCAATGGCATCATTCCACTTTGAAGCGGCGGTGTCGGTATTCTCGGCACCGATCGAAGAAATGAACGGCATCTTTGTTAGCTTTGAACGTCCCATTTTTTCTATCGCACGGCGAAGTTCGGGCTGGAAAAGAATTATCAGCGCAAGCAGACCGATGTTGAAAACGCTCTTGAGAATATATGCCATTGCTTTCATTTGAAAAGCCTCCATTAAGAGGTACGCAACAACAAGCACAGCAATACCCTTGAGCAAACCGCCTGCACGGGTCTCCTTAACGATGCTTATTCCCTTATAGAGAATAACGGCAAGCATAGCAATATCAAGAATATCCCAGAATGTTATCGGCAAAATACTCGTTATCAGCGAGCGCAGAGTGTACAAATTCTCCAAAACCGTTTCCGCCTTTCAATTTAATGCAATTAATATAATTATATCACAATACAATAGCATTTTTCAATAGCAAAAAGAATATTTTTGTTGTTAAAAAGCGAAGCCAAGCAGCTGATCCAGCTGAGCACAGCTGGCGAGGGTTTTTAGGGGCGAGCAGCCCCTGAATCGCTTCCGCAGAAGCGAAACACCCTAAACTTTAGCGAGAAGCTTTCAGCAAAAGCGAGATCACTAACAAATCAAAAAGCACAATTCACGATAAAAAAGCTAAAACAGAACGTGAGAAATCGTTCTGTAAAACTCAAATCGTGAATTGCGCTAATTCTTTCTTTTCGGAACAACTATCCTCTGACAGCAAATATACGAACGAAGTGAGTATATTTGCTGTCAGACGAAACATGAACAGCTATTCAATATGAACGTGAAAACAATGAGCGCAAGCGAATGTGTTTTCACACAACGGAACAGCTTTCGGTCATAACGGTAACGCAGTATCTATATTTTCCTTAAAAAATAACAACCGCCTTGTTTCGTGGAGCTCTCTGCAAAGGGAGAACCAATAAGGGGGAGAGGATCACTCTAATACTAAAAACCAATTAAACTGTAGACAAAAAATCTTCACATAATCCATATAAAGCTGTTTTCAACAGCTACAAGATTTTGCCCCATTTTTTGTACACTTTATAATCGGGGATTAGTATAAAGATATTTGGGGTTTGGTTTTGCATAAATAGCTTTTTTACTGTTTGAACCATTTTCAACAAAAACGGCATATATCACAAAAGTACCAACTGATACCGTGATATATGCCGTTTTCACAATAAATCAATGATCAAATGCTGTAATCTCCGCCGCTGACGGTGTTTTTGTCGATAATGTCCTGGAGCGTGATACCGCCCAGATATTCGGTTATGACCTTGTACAAGCCCGTCCAGATATCAATGGTAAGGCACTCGGAATAACGCTCGCAGGTCGTGGGGTCGCCGTCAAGGCAGGCAACGGGCGCAAGGTTTCCCTCCGTCACACGGAGTATCTCCGCTACGGTGTAATCCTTCGGCTTTCTTGCAAGCTTATATCCGCCCTGATAGCCTCTGTTGGTGGAGAGCATTCCTGCGCTGTTGAGAAGCGGCACTATCTGTTCAAGATATTTTTTCGAGATGCCCTGCCGCTCGGCGATATCCTTTAGCGCAACATATTCGTCTGCGCTGTGCAAGCCGAGGTCTATCATCATTCTTAAAGCGTAACGTCCTTTTGTAGAAATTTTCATATATATTACTCCTTGTATATAAAACGGTTAAGAATATTATGGGGTTCTCTAAAAACCGAGACAAAGCAATACTTCGTATTGCTCGCAAAGCCTCGTTATGAATTTTGTCAGCTGCAAGGCATCAAACCGCAGTGAATACTTGATGTATTTCAAGGTTTGATAACGCAGCAGATGACAAAATTCATAGGGGATTTGCCGTGAAGGAGGTTTTTAGAGGTTCCCTTATGATAATTTTATTATAACATATAATACATATAATTTCAATAGGCTTTTAGGAAAAATATTCACAATTTACTGTTGACAAATTGGGGAGTTTGCTGTATAATAGTCCTGTTCTTTGATAAAGAATATAATTGTAAACTGATAGGGGGCGAACATCAAATGAGAAATATTGCAGAATTCGGAAAAATTTTTGAGAAGGTTCGTCTGTCAGCAGAAAAATAACTGCGTTTTCGTAAATAGCGCCGAACCTCCTTTTGGGAGGATATTTTTTTGCCGAAAAGACGAAAATCATTCAACCCAAAGTATATTTCTTCACAAATATACAGAAAGGAGCAGCTATGGAACTTACAGAATATATTGAAAAGAAGCCGAGAGCTGTGCTTGTCAGCGCCGACACGGGCGAATTTGACGCCGAGCTTTCGATGAAGGAGCTTGAAGAGCTGTCCGAAACCGCAGGAGTTGAGGTCGCTGCGACCGTTACGCAGAAGCGCCCGAGCTATGATTCTGCGACCTGCATCGGTTCGGGAAGACTTGAAGAGCTTGCCGAAGAGATCAAGAGCCTTGATATCGACATTGTTATTTTTGACCACGAGCTTACCGCAAATCAGACGAAAAGCATCGAAAGGATACTTGATATAAGAGTGATCGACCGAACAACGCTTATACTTGATATTTTTGCGCAGAGAGCACTCACCGCAGAGGGCAGAATACAGGTCGAGCTTGCGCAGCAGAAATACCGTCTTGCGCACCTTGCAGGAAAGGGTATCGAGATGTCAAGGCTCGGCGGCGGCATCGGCACAAGAGGTCCGGGTGAATCGAAGCTTGAAACCGACAAACGTCACATCCGCCGCAGGATAGAGCTGCTTTCGGCTGAACTCAAAGAGCTTGAACGCCGACGTGAGCAGCACCGTGCCCGCAGAAAAAAGGACAATGTTCTTGTCGGTGCGATAGTCGGCTACACGAATGTCGGAAAATCGACCCTTATGAATGCGCTGACGAAAGCAGGCGTTTTAGCCGAGGACAAGCTGTTCGCAACGCTTGACATTACCTCCCGTGCGCTTGAGCTTCCCGACGGAAGAACGCTGATGCTCGTTGACACGGTAGGACTTGTCCGCAGACTTCCGCACAACCTTGTCGAAGCGTTCAAAAGCACGCTTGAAGAGGCTGCAAACGCCGATATCATAATCAATCTCATCGACATAAGCGCAAACGACGGCTATGAACAGTCGGAGGTCACATCAAAGCTGCTTTCGGAGCTTGGCTGTGACGGTATCCCCCGTGTGAATGTCCTAAACAAGGCGGACAAGCTGCCCGACAGCTCAAACATCGCCTGTGATGACAGCACTGTGCTTATCTCGGCAAAGCTTGGCAGGGGCTTGGATGCGCTGCTTGAATGTATTGCAAGAAATCTCCCCGAAACTGCGGTAAGAGGAAATTTTGTGATACCCTATGACAAGGCTTCTCTGCTCAACACGATACGCATCGAGGGGAAGATATTCTCGGAGGAATACACCGCCGAGGGAACGCTTATTGACGCGCTCGTTGACAAAAAGGTGTACTATCTTGCGGAACCCTTCAGAATTAATGCGTAATTATTTGCTGCGCTGTTCATTTACGATAAGCATTGCAAGATAAACAAAGGTGCTATCACGATTTTGATTTTCGTGATAGCACCTTTTTGTTTTATTTTTTCAACGAATTTTGCCGCAGCAATATTCAGCGTATTCCTAACAGATATGCGAAGCTAATTACGCATTACGCATTACGCATTGATTTAAGCGCATTACGAATTAAATCAAAGCATCCAGAGTTCCTCTGCGTACTGTGTAACAGTTCTGTCGGAGGAGAACTTGCCGCTGTTTGCAATGTTCATCCAGCACTTCTTTGAAAATACTTCTCTGTTCTTGTAGTCATACAATGCACGGAGCTTTGTATCTACATAGCCTTCAAGGTCTGTGAGGAGGAAGTAGTTGTCCGGCTTGTGCCAGCTTGTGCCGTTGATAAGAGCATTGTAAAGCTCGCCGAACATTCCTGTGTCGCCGTCATTGAATGTGCCGTCGACAAGTGTATTGATAACTCTCTTGACTCTCTCGTTCTTGTAGTAGATCTTTTCCTTCGGTCTGTATGTAGGCTTGATCTTTTCGATCTCTTCAACACGAGCACCGAAGATATACTCGTTCTCCCAGCCTGCTTCTTCGACGATCTCAACGTTTGCGCCGTCGTATGTGCCGAGGGTAACTGCGCCGTTGAGCATGAACTTCATATTGCCTGTGCCGGACGCTTCAAGACCTGCTGTGGAGATCTGCTCGGAGATATCTGCTGCAGGGATAAGCTTTTCTGCGTAGGAAACATTGTAGTTCTGAACGAAGATGACCTTGAGCTTATCTCTTGTATCGGGGTCGTTGTTTACAAGGTTTGCGACCTCGTTGATATACTTGATGATACCCTTTGCTCTGCGGTAAGCAGGAGCAGCCTTTGCGCCGAAGATGAATGCTGTCGGCTGGAGGTCGGGGAGCTTATTCTCCTTGATCTGGAAGTAGAGATCCATGATAGAGAACGCATTAAGGAGCTGACGCTTATATTCGTGCAGACGCTTTACCTGGATATCGAACACGAAGTCGGGGCTTAAAAGAACTCCCTCGTGCTTTGCAATATAGTCGCAAAGCTGCTGCTTCTTTGTGCGCTTGATCTCCATGAAGCGGTTTATAGTATCTCTGTCATCGACATATTTTTCAAGCTTTTTAAGCTCGGAGAGGTCTGTTATCCAGCCGTCGCCGATCTTTTCGGTGATAAGGGAAGAAAGCTCCTCGTTGCAGAGTCCGAGCCATCTTCTCGGTGTGATGCCGTTTGTCTTGTTCTGGAATCTTTCGGGGAAGATATCGTACCAGTCCTTGAGAACGTCATTTTTAAGGATATCGGTGTGGAGCTGTGCAACGCCGTTTGTATGCGAAGAAGCGAAGATAGCCATTCTTGCCATGTGGATGCGTTCGCCGTCATAGATGACCTTCTGGTTGATCTGGTTCTCGGTCTGACCGATCGAAGCAAGATACTTTTTAAGATGCTCGTTGATGAGCAGAACGATCTCGTAAACGGTAGGAAGAACGCTCTTGAAGAGGTCGGCATTCCATTTTTCGAGAGCTTCTGCCATAACGGTGTGGTTGGTGTAGTTGCAGGTCTTCTGTGCGATGTCGAAAGCTTCGCTGAAGCTCATGCCCTCTTTGAACATGAAAATTCTGATAAGCTCGGGGATAGCTACTGTCGGGTGAGTATCGTTGAGCTGGAGAGCAAAGCACTTTGCAAACTCGGAGAAGTCGCTGCCGTGTGTTTTCTTGTACTTTCTGATAACGTCCTGAATCGAAGCGGAAACGAAGAAATACTGCTGCTTCAGACGCAGGCGCAGACCCTTTTCGTAGTTGTCGTTCGGATAAAGAACGTTCGAGATAGCTTCCGCAAGAACGGTGCTTTCGGATGCCTTTTCGTAGTCCTGTCTGTCGAATGCGCCGAAGTCGAAGCCCTTGACGGGTTCAGCCTGCCAAAGTCGGAGTGTGTTTACAGCCTTTCTGCCGTAGCCGATGATCGGGACATCGTAAGGAACGGCCATTACCGACTGATCGCCGAAGTCAACTCTTACAGCGTCAGCTTCGCAGCGAACGCTCCATGCGTCACCGTAAGCGAGCCAGTCATCTGCGGTTTCCTGCTGGAAGCCGTTGCCGATGCCCTGCTTGAAAAGACCGTAGCGGTAGCGGATGCCGTAGCCGTTGAGCGGAATATCGCAGGCTGCAGCGGAATCAAGGAAGCAGGCAGCAAGTCTGCCAAGACCGCCGTTGCCGAGAGCTGCGTCCTCAACCTCTTCAAGGCAGCTGAAATCAACGCCGTTTTCAGCGAAGATCTCCTTTGCTTCATTAAGAAGTCCTGCGCAGTAAAGATTGTTGTAAACTGCACGTCCCATAAGGAATTCGGCGGAGAGATAGTATGCTCTTCTGCCGCTTGCGTGACGGTTTTCGGTTTCGTTCCAGAGCGGAATGATATCACTCATAACAGCTCTTGAAACAGCGTTGTGAAGCTGCTTGACGGAAGCGTTCTTAATGTCAGTTCTGCCGTCCGTCATAAGATTTTCATTGATCTTTGAAAGGAATTGTGCCTTATCCATTATACAAATAACCTCATTTCAGTTTGATTTACATTTGAATTAATTTCAAAATGGGGAACGCCCCACAAAATTACACTTTATTTTACCATAATGCTTTAAAAAAGTCAATGTCGAAAGCTCATTTTTGTGCATCACAACAAATTCAGGAGCAATATGTTGTTAAGAGTAATATTTTTGTAAAGAAAAAGTCATTTCTTTCGTATATTTTTCACCGTAAGAACAGCACTTTCAACCGAGAAATCAACATCGAAGCCGCCGTAAGCCATTGAATATACCCTTTCGGGGTCTTCCTGATACTGCGGACGGGGATCCTGCGCAAGTATCTCCGTAAGCTCACGGGATATTTCACTTCCTGCAAGCTTTTTAAGCTCATCGGGAAAAATCACCGACAGAACGGGTTCATTCGTGTCAAGAGCGAAGCCGTTGAGAGCATCGGGATGACTGTCGGTGTAGGAAAGATACGGCTTAACGTCAATTATCGGCGTCCCGTTCATAAGATCAGCCCCCCGAACGTATAGCACGGGCGAATCCTTTTCGTCAAAGCTTATCCTTTCAAATTCCACCGAGGAAAGACCGATCGAATTGGGGCGGAACGGCGAGCGAGTCGCAAAAACTCCCATCCGCTTATTGCCGCCAAGCCTCGGTGGACGAACGGTCGGGGAAAAGCCGCTTGATTTAAGCTTTGCTTCGGAGAACAGCCACAGCAGCCACAAATGCGAATAGCCTTCAATTCCTCGGAAAGCGTCGGGGTCACGGTATTCGGGTTCAAAGACGATCCTTGAAACGGTGCTTGCAAGACCGCTCTGACGGGGAACACCGAATTTTTCCGAAAAGCTGTTTTCGATATGTGCGATTATTTTAAGCTCATTCATTTTCATTTATCCTTTGTTATTTATAACGTTATTTTAGCAGATAACGAAAACAAAAGCAACAGTTTTATAAGAAATATGTGAAACAAGAATTTATCAAAGCTGCGAAGCCAAGCAAAAGTTTCGCTCAAGCCTTTTCAAAGGCTTGCAGGGGTCAAGGGGGCAGCGCCACCTTGTCGCTCTCGCAAGAGCGAAACTCCTTAAACTATGGCACATATTCAGCCGCAACAGCAAAATTTCTGTCAAATCAAAAAGCGCAATTCACGAACAAACGGTTAAAACAGAACGTGAGAAAACGGTCTGTAAGCCTAAAATTCGTGAATTGCGCTTATTCTATTTCCCCAAAGCAAACCTTCCTCGGTGTAAAATGCTTTGAGCGAAGCGATAAGCATTTTAAGCCGACGGGAAATGAACGGATGTGAGAAATGTATCAGAAAAACGAATGTAGGTGACGGGTTTCCCGTCCTTCAGCTGTAAATCCTGGCATAGAACAAAATGAAACAATGCGGTTGTCATTTGTTCGGGAAAATAAAGATACGGCGTTCCCGTTATGAACGAAAGCTGTTCCGTTGTGTGAAAACGCTCTCGCTTCGCTCGTTGTTTTCACGTTCATATTGAATAGCTGTTCATATTGAGTTGAAGCGTAAAATTACTCACTTCGTTCGTATTTTTACGCTTCAAGGAAAGTTGTTCCGATAAAAAAGAATTAGCGCAATTCACGGGATTTTGGTTTACAAAACGATTTCTCACGTTCTGGTTTAACATTTTTATCGTGAATTGCGCTTTTGATTTGTTAGTGATTACGATATTGCAGCAAATGTTTAGCTAAAGTTTAGGGAGTTTCGCTTCTGCGGAAGCGACAAGGTGGCGCTGCCCCCTTGACCCCTGCAAGCCTTTGAAAAGGCTTGAGCGAAACTTTTGCTTGGCTTCGCAGTTAACGTAAAATTTTTTATAAAGCCCCTTGACAAATACTCCGTAGGGGTATATAATTGAATAAAACAGGATAACACGGAGATGATAATTTTATGTCTGACAAAAATAAAAAATGCTGCAATTGCTCGGAAAGCGGCAAAGTCAAGGAACGTTCTCCCGAAGAATACAAAAAGCTCATGAACCGTCTTAACCGCATCGAGGGACAGGTCAAGGGCATCAAAAAAATGCTTTCGGAAAACGCTTACTGCACGGACATACTCACGCAGTCGGCGGCGGTCGGTGCAGCGGTAGACGCTTTCAACCGTGAGCTGCTTGAATCCCACATAAGCAGCTGTTTTGTGGACGGTATCCGTGAGGGCAATGATGAGGTTGTCGGCGAGCTTATCACGATCATAAAAAGATTGATGTAAAAGGAATGAGAAAATGGAACAGTACAACATTACGGGAATGACCTGCGCCGCCTGCAGTGCGAGGGTCGAAAAGGCTGTTCGCTCTGTCAGCGGAGTTTCGTCCGTATCGGTGAATCTGCTGACGAACTCGATGGCTGTTGAGGGAACTGCTTCGCAGTCGGAGATCTTCGCTGCTGTTGAAAATGCAGGCTACGGTATTTCCATCAAAGGCGGAAAAACGCAGAAGTCGGAGGCGGTGTCCGACAGCGGAGAAAAAACACTTATCGCAAGGCTTATCTCATCGCTTATACTGCTTGCGGTGCTGATGTATTTTTCGATGGGAGCGATGATGTGGGGATGGAAAATTCCGTCTGCGCTTGAACACAATCATTTTGCGCTCGGGCTTATCCAGCTTCTTCTTACAACGGCTGTTATGGTCATTAATCAGCGTTTTTTCATAAGCGGCTTCAAGGCTTTATGGAAAAGGTCGCCGAACATGGACAGTCTTGTTGCGCTTGGCTCGTCTGCGGCGTATATTTACAGCGTTTATGCACTTTTTGCGATGACGTTTTCGGACGAGCCGATGAAGTATATGCACGAATTCTACTTTGAATCGGCGGCGATGATACTTGCATTGATAACGGTCGGAAAGATGCTTGAAGCACGCTCAAAGGGTAAAACCACCGATGCGCTCAAAGGACTTATGGCGCTTGCACCGAAAACTGCTGTTGTGCTTCGTGACGGCAAGGAAGTAACGATCCCTGCCGAGGAGGTCATGAAGGGTGATATTTTCATTGTCAAGCCGGGAGAAAGTATCCCAGCCGACGGAATTGTCACCGAGGGAGAAAGTGCTGTGAACGAATCCGCACTCACGGGGGAGAGCATTCCTGCCGACAAAAAGGTCGGCGACAAGGTTTCTGCGGCGACAATAAATCAATCGGGATTTTTGAAATGCGAAGCGGTAAAAGTCGGAGAGGAAACCGCTCTTTCAAAGATCATACAGATGGTGAGCGATGCGGCGGCAACAAAAGCGCCCATTGCAAAGATAGCAGACAAGGTTTCGGGCGTTTTCGTCCCTGCGGTCATAGGGATCGCACTTGTCACGTTCGCTGTATGGCTTCTGCTTGGGCAGACTGCAGGCTATGCGCTTGCAAGAGGGATAACCGTGCTTGTAATAAGCTGTCCTTGTGCGCTCGGACTTGCAACGCCTGTTGCTATCATGGTCGGAAGCGGAGTCGGCGCAAAAAACGGCATACTTTTCAAGACCGCCGCTTCGCTTGAAGAAACAGGAAAGATACAGAACATCGCTCTTGACAAGACGGGAACTATCACCAAGGGCGAACCCGAAATAACCGACATTATCCCACTTAACGGAACTTCGGAAAAAGAGCTGCTGCGCATAGCCTGTTCGCTTGAAAAAAAGAGTGAACATCCGCTTGCAAAGGCTGTTGTAAGGCTTGGCGAGGAGAGAGCTTCGGAATTTGCCGAAACGTCGGATTTTCATATTCTTTCGGGAAGCGGACTTGAAGCGGTGCTTGACGGAAGGAAAGCGGTCGGAGGAAAAGCTGAGTTTATTATAACACAGTTCGGCAAGCCTGACGGAGAAACGACCGCAAGCTATGAAGCTCTTGCAGAAGAGGGAAAAACGCCGATACTGTTTGCTTATGACGGAAAGCTCATCGGCATACTTGCTGCGGCTGACACAATAAAAGAGGACAGCAGAAAGGCGGTTGCGGAGCTTAAAGCTATGGGGCTGAACGTTGTGATGCTGACGGGCGACAATGAAAAGACTGCCCGTGCAATAGCTGCGCAGGTCGGCATCGACAACGTTATTGCAGGAGTTCTTCCCGACCATAAAGAAGCCGCCGTTCGCAGACTTTGCGAAAGCGGAAGGACTGCAATGGTCGGCGACGGGATAAACGACGCTCCTGCGCTCACAAGGGCGGATTCGGGCATTGCAATAGGTGCAGGAACGGACATTGCGATAGACGCTGCGGATGTTGTTCTAATGAAAAGCAGACTTGAAGATGTTCCTGCGGCAATTCGATTGAGCCGAAGAACGCTGACAAACATTAAGGAGAATCTTTTCTGGGCGTTCATTTACAACGGTATAGGCATACCCGTGGCCGCAGGAGTGTTTGTTCCGCTTGGACTGACATTGACCCCGATGTTTGCAGCGGCGGCGATGAGCCTTTCAAGCTTCTGCGTTGTAACGAACGCACTTCGGCTTAACCTTACAAAAATTTATGACCCGAAGCATGATAATTTACGCCGTAATAAAGGTGTTAAAAATATAAAAAAACAGGAGGAAAAAACAATGACAAAGACTGTTAAAATTGAAGGAATGATGTGCTCGCACTGTGAAGCCGCAGTAAAAAAAGCTCTCGAAGCAATTGACGGAGTAGCGTCCGCAGAGGCTTCGCACGAGAATAAGACAGCGGTCGTTACTCTTTCAAAGGACGTGCCCGACGATGTACTCAAAAAGGCTGTTGAGGACAAGGACTACACGGTTTTGGGGATAGAGTAAAACAGGTCAAATCAAAAAGCGCAATTCACAAAAGTAAAATCGTGAATTGCGCTTATTTTTATCAAACCGACATGATCCCGTCAATGATCCCTTTTATATGATTTATAAGACCATATCTGTAGGTTTCCTTTATATATTTGCCGTTATAACACTCGTATTCATTTATAAATTTTCCATCGGCGCGTATCAGCATTACGCATTTTGTGTATTCATTGCCGTTATCCTCTCGGTCAACCGATATAAACAGTCTTTCCTTATACAACACGCCCTCGTCTTCAAACTGTATCGACGCAGAAAGCGGACGGATCCCATACATCTCGCAAAATGCCCTTACCGTGTAATTTTCGTCCTCACGGGGAGTATAACGTGGTAAACCGTCCTCGTCTGCCGTCAGAACAAGCGAATTATGTCCATCGGAATTTTCAAGCTGTACTATTCGTTCATCCTCGATCAGTCTGTCAAGAAATTCACGGTCATAATCGCTCACTATAACCTCGGGACACTCCTTCGCCGCCATTTCTTCCGAAATTATCTCGGAAGAATAGTCAAAAATACAGATCATTTTCGGAATATATGCAAAAAACAGGATATAAACATCTATTCCAATCAAAGCAGCAATAAATACCGCAATTTTTACACGATCATTCAGCAGCTTTTTCTTGCTCATCTTCCTCTTTCTCCGTCTGTTCAGGCTCGTCAAGTGCTTTTATCGCTTTATTCACAAAATCCGCTGCTTTATACACCTCCGAGGTCGGGCGTTCAAGAAGCTGTTCGGTATCTTTATCAAGTCGGATGACCTTATTGTTTTTTACCGCCGAAAGCTCTTCGGGCAGGCGTGAAAGCTTCATTCCCGACGGGATTATCACATACTCGGGATCAAGCTCGATCAGGCGTTCCTTTGTCACGGAGATGCCTTCCTCGTTCGCTGCTGCGTTTTTTCCGAAATGCGAGAAGAAGTCGCCGCAGAAGCTCTCGTCCGATGCAAATGCAAGCTTTGACGACATTATATAGACGTAGCTTCCGAGCATACCGTCATAAATCTCAAACGTATTCTGCAGCTTTTCAAAGCAAGCCGAAACCGCCTGTTCTTCGTTTTCGTCGCTTCCGCTAAAAACACGGTAGATATCGTGATAAAGGTTACAGAGTTCTTCTACCGATGTTGGTGCAGGGATTATAAGCACTCTTGTTCCTGTGCTTTCGATTGCGGTTATATCTTTTTTTGCGATAGGACTGTGCGAGATAAGCAGCTCGGGCGCGGCTTTTATTATTGCTTGTGCATCGGGGTTTGCCGAAGAGCCAAGGTCTGCGAGGTCTGACGGCATACCCTCAAAGCTGCAATAGCTGCTTACGCCGACAAGCTTGTCCGAAAATCCGAGCTCTGCTATCATATCCGTTATCGCAGGCGAAAGCGAGCCGACCGTTTCGGGAGCTGCGTTGAAGACGAGCGAGCCTATTGTGACGGGATAAGGGAGCACCTCTTCTTCGGTCACCTGTGTGACTTCGGGGGCGTCCTCCTCGACCTGCGCACATCCCGAGAAGGCTGTCAATATCAGCGCCGCCGAGAGTGCCGCCGCAAAAATTTTAATTTTCAAGGCTTTCCTCCGTTCCGTCCGAAGCTGTGCTTTCCGTTTCTTTTTGTTTGATAAAATCAGCGATCATTTCCGCTGTTTTCTTTGTCTGGTCGGATGCGCTTATTGCTGCTTTGCCGTCACCCTTCTGCTCGCCGTAAAATGCAAATCCGGAATGATTGCCGCCCTCGATGACCTGCTCGGTAAAGTCGGACGGAAGCTTCGATTTTGATCTTTCGTATGCTTTTCTGTTAAGTATGCCGTCCTCCGAGCCGTACACCGACAGAACGCGCATATCCGTTTTGCTCAAGTTCTTTGACGTATACGCCGCAAGCAGGACAACTCCCTCATATTCTCCGCTTTCCAAAGCATAATCAGCCGCCATTGCTCCGCCGAGAGAATGTCCGCCTATGTACCAATGCTCGACCTCGGGATAGATCATATTCAATCCCAAGGCGGCATTCTTTTCAAATATCGCAAGATTGAACGGCATCTTTACAAGCAGGCAGAGCACGCCTTTATTCGCAAGCCACTCCAGAAGCGGTTCATAAGCCGTATATTCGATCTTTGCGCCGGGATAAAAGATCAGACCGTATTCCGCTTGACCGTCCGGTTCAAAAGCGATCAGATCCTCGCCGAACTGGATGATGTTGCAGTATGAGGGACTTGCGTCCATTGCAGCTTCGACGTCGGCAGGGTAATAATCAAGGAGATAAACAGTCACTCCTGCTGCGATCGCAATGACCGCAGCAATGACTGCGCTTATAATGATTATTTTTTTCTGTTTAGTATTCATTTTGAGTACACCTTCAAGATCTCACCGAAATACTGACGGTGAACGGGATCCTTTGAATACCATTTTTCTCTTTCCTCCGCAGGAAGCTTTTCAAGGTCAAAATCAGCCGAATAAAGCTTTTTGCAAACGAAAACAAGCTCTGCTTCCTCAAAGGCTGTCGTCTTGTCGAGGAACACGGGTGTAAGGTTTGCTTCCTTTGCCTTATCGCAGTCACGACCCGAGTTTGCGCCGCAGAATTTAAGCGCGTCCTTGCGCTCGGCAGGGAGAAAGCTCACCGTGAAAAGGTCGTTTTTCTCCAGAAAGCCGAAGGTATGGCGGTTGTGACGGACAACTGCTTCAATGATGTTCTTTCCCCACATTTCGCCCATAAATCCCCAGCTTGCGGTCATTGTATTGAAGCCGCTCTCATCGCCGCTCGTGATAAGGAACCAATCCTTTGAGATCTTTTCCCACGGGTTGAATTTAAGCTCGGAAATGCTTATCTCTTTGAGTTCGGACATAGTATTACCTCCAAATATTTTTATTAGGGGTTCTCTAAAAACCGGGACTTGAGCAAATTTTCGTTATTGACTTTGTCCGG
>JBJFFR010000046.1:0-20730 GCA_051891935.1 Oscillospiraceae bacterium | reverse complement strand
GCTGATTTATCAGCGTTTCTTTAGTATTAACTGCGGTTTGATGCCTTGCAGCTGATGTAAGTCATGTACGAAAATATGCTCGTGTCCCGGTTTTTAGAGAACCCCTGAAGAAAATCTTTAACAGATCACGGAAAGAAGTGCAAATAAAATGATACAGAAAATTATTGCAAACGGAACAGATGAAAAAAACTTCCTTAAAGAAGTTGAAAAGCGCAACGGCGAAAAGGATAAAAAGGTCGCCGAGATCGTAAGTGAGATAATCGAAAACGTTAAGAACGGCGGAGATCGTGTTGTAAAGGATTATACACTTAAATTTGACGGAAAGCTCCCGCAGTATTATGAAGTTCCGAGAGATGTGATCAACGACGCTCTCACGGAAGCTGATCCCGAATTCGTAAATGCTCTCCTCAATGCGCAGGAAAACATCACCGATTTCCATAACCGTCAGAAGGAACAGGGCTTTATCAATCCGCTTTCAAACGGCGTTATCCTCGGTCAGAGAGTAAGAGGTCTTGAAAGAGTAGGACTTTATGTTCCCGGCGGCACAGCTGCTTATCCCTCATCTGTACTTATGAATGCTGTTCCTGCAAAGATCGCAGGAGTAAAAGAAATAATCATGGTTACTCCGCCTAAAAAGGACGGCACTCCAAATAAGGATATTCTCGTTGCAGCAGCTATCTGCGGTGTTGACAGAGTATTTATGTCAGGCGGCGCACAGGCAATTGCAGCTCTTGCTTACGGTACAGAGGAGATACCGAAGGTTGATAAGATCGTCGGCCCCGGAAACATCTTCGTTGCAACAGCAAAGAAGCTCCTTTTCGGCCTTGTTGATATTGATATGGTCGCAGGTCCGAGTGAGATACTTGTTGTAGCTGATGAAACTGCCGATCCGAAGCATCTTGCAGCAGATCTTATGTCACAGGCCGAACACGATGTACTTGCTTCCGCTATTCTTATTACAACGAGCGAAGAGATCGCTGATAAGACGATCGCAGAGATCGAACGCCAGAAGGAAGCTCTCTCCCGTAAGGAGATCATTGACCGGTCGCTTGATAATTACGGCGCAGTTATCGTTGTAAAAACTGTTGAAGATGCAATTGAGCTTGCAAACGGACTTGCTCCCGAGCACCTTGAAATGCAGGTAGAAAACCCGATGCAGTATCTCGGTCAGCTCGATAACGCAGGATCTATCTTCCTCGGAAAGTACGCTCCCGAACCGCTCGGCGACTACTACGCAGGCCCTAACCACGTTCTTCCCACGAGCGGAACGGCGAGATTCTTCTCTCCGCTTTCAGTGAACAGCTTCACAAAGCGTTCAAGCTTCATCTACTATACCGAACAGGCGCTTTTGGACGCAAAGGATGATATCGTATGCGTTGCTGAACGTGAAGGACTTACCGCTCACGCAAATGCTATCAAGGTAAGATTTGAATAATTTCCGCAGGAGGAACAAGAATGTACGAATTAAATAACAAGCTCAAAAGGGTCGAAGCGTATGACCCGATCGAGGGCAATTATCAGATCAGACTTGACGCAAACGAGTCCTGCTTCAATATCAACGAAAAGCTTGGCGATAAGATAGCCGAAGCAGTGAAAAATGTAGCCCTCAACCGATATCCCGATCCGACTGCATCAAAGGTTATAAAATCGTTTGCCGACCTCTATGGCTTAGAGCCGCAGTATGTGACCGCTGGAAACGGTTCTGATGAGCTTATCAGCATTATATGCGGCTGCTTCCTTGAAAAAGGGGACAAGGTCCTTACACTTTCGCCCGATTTTTCAATGTATGCTTTTTACAGCGAGCTTTATGAGCTTAAAGTAACCAATCTTCCGAAGGATAGTGTGACACTAAAGATAGATGTTGACAAGGTTATCGAATATTGCAACAACAACGAGATCAAGGCGTTAATTTTCTCAAATCCCTGCAATCCGACATCTCTCGGTTTAAAGCGTGAGGATGTTATCCGTCTTGTTAAGGGCGTAAGCTGCCTTGTTGTAGTTGATGAAGCATATATGGACTTCTGGGATCAGAGCATTCTCGATAAGGTTCCCGAGCTTGATAATCTTATCATACTCAAGACTTGTTCAAAGGCTATCGGACTTGCAGCGATAAGACTCGGTTTTGCTGTTGCTTGTCCTACAATAACAAATGCGCTTCGGGCAGTAAAATCTCCTTACAATACCGATTCGCTTGAACAGGCTATCGGAACAGTTATCCTAAAGGAAAAAGAAACCTTGAACAACCTTTGCAGCGAAATAGTAAGCAGCAGAGAAGAGCTTCAGGCTGCACTTGAGGAGCTTGCGATCAAATATACGAAGCTTGAAAAGGTATTTGATTCGGTCGCTAATTTTGTGTTTATAAAAACCGCTTCTGCAAAGGAGATACACGCAAAGCTGCTTGAACGCTCTATCGCAGTTCGCTTTATGGGCGGTTATATCAGAATTTCAGCAGGAACAAAGGAAGAAAACAAGGCGGTCATTACCGCTCTTGACGAGATACTTTCCAAAATGTAAGGAGGGATAAAAATGCGAGCAGCAGAACTTACACGAAAGACCCGTGAAACGGATATTTATGTAAAAATAGACCTTGACGGAAACGGTAAGACCGATATTTCCACGGGAATAGGCTTTTTTGACCATATGCTCACAGCGTTCGGAGTGCACAGCGGCTTCGACATAACCGTAAAGGCAGAGGGCGATCTCTATGTTGACGCTCATCACACCGTTGAAGATGTGGGAATAGTTCTCGGACAGGCATTTAAGCTTGCGATAGGTGATATGAGCGGCATTGAACGCTATGGAAGCGCATATATCCCTATGGATGAAGCTCTCGGATTTGCCTGCGTTGATATAAGCAACCGTCCTTTTCTTGTGTTTGAGGCAGTATATGGTGACGACAGAACGGGACAGTTTGACAACTGCCTTACGGAAGAGTTTTTCCGTGCATTTGCTTTTAACGCAGGACTTACTCTCCATATCATTGAAAAATACGGAAGAAATGACCACCACATAATCGAAGCATTGTTCAAGGCTTGCGCACACGCTTTAAAGATCGCAGCAAGTCAGAACGGCGGTGCTGTTCTTTCTACAAAGGGAGTTTTATAATGATCGCAATTGTTGACTACGGCGCAGGAAATATTTTCAGCGTAAAAAATGCGCTCGACTATCTTGGCATTGAAAATAAGCTCACAGCTGATGCAAAAGACATTGAAAATGCTGACCGTATCATCCTTCCGGGAGTAGGCGCTTTTCCGTGGGCGATGAAACAGCTTGAAGAAAGCGGTCTTGTTCCGACAATAAAGGAGCAGGCGAAGATAAAGCCTTTCCTCGGCATCTGTCTTGGAATGCAGCTCATTTTTGATAAGGGCTATGAATTTGAGGAAACGAACGGACTCGGACTTATAAAGGGCAGCGTTGAAAAGATAGAACGTGAAAAGCTTTCAGTTCCGCACATGGGCTGGAACAGCCTTATATATAATAAGGATTGTCCGCTCCTTAAAGACATACGAGAGGGCGAGTATGTTTACTTTGTTCACTCGTATGCGGCAAAATGCGACGCCAACAGCGTTGCAGCATACTGTGATTACGGCGGAGAAGTAACAGCTCTCGCCTATGACGGAAAGTACGTTTTCGGTACGCAGTTCCACCCTGAAAAGAGCGGCAAAGCAGGTCTTAAAATGCTCAAAAACTTTTCGGAGCTTGTCTGACAGGAGGATATAATAAATGCTTGCAAAAAGAATAATCCCTTGCCTTGATGTCCGTGACGGAAAGGTCGTAAAGGGCGTAAATTTTGTTGGAATAAAAGAGGTCGGCGATCCTGTTGAATGCGCTGCAGAATATGACAGACAGGGTGCTGACGAGATAGTATTTCTTGATATAACAGCATCAAATGAGGGCAGGGGAACTATGCTCGATGTTGTCCGCAGAACAGCGCAGAAGGTTTTTGTTCCGCTGACAGTAGGCGGCGGTATCCGTACAATAGATGATTTCCGTGATACTCTCCGAGCAGGAGCAGACAAGGTTTCCGTCAACTCTGCAGCTGTAAAAAATCCGCAGCTTATAAAGGATGCTGCCGATATTTTTGGCTGTCAATGTGTTGTTGTTGCGATAGACGCAAAAAAATGTGAGGACGGTCACTATACCGTTGTGATAAACGGCGGCAGAATAGACATGGGTATTGACGCAGTAGAGTGGGCAAAAAAAGCCGAAGAACTCGGCGCAGGTGAGATACTGCTCACATCAATGGATACAGATGGTGTAAAGGGCGGATTTGACCTTGATATGCTCAATGCAGTCTGCAGCGTTGTAAAAATACCCGTTATTGCGAGCGGCGGCTGCGGAAAGCTTGAACATTTTACCGAAGTGTTCGAGAAGACAAATTCATCTGCGGCACTTGCGGCTTCACTTTTCCATTATAAAGAACTTACTGTCGGTCAAGTAAAAAAAGAGCTTGCGCTTCATAATATTCCTGTAAGAATTACCTGATCATGGATATCAGTATAAGAAAAGCCTGTGCCGATGATGCGGCATATATTTCGGAGCTTTGTAAGAACGGTCTTGGATATGATTGCAGAGCCGAATTTGTAATGGATAAGCTCAACAAGATTGATTTAAATCGTGAAGCGGTCTTTGCGGCAGTTTTTGATGATAAAGTCATCGGATTTATTCACATAGAAAAGTACGACACACTTTATTTTGAAACGCTTGTTAATGTTCTCGGAATTGCTGCCGATGTGCACTACAGACGTTGCGGTATCGGAAAAAAGCTTATTGCTGCCGCTGAACTCTGGGCGAAAGAGATCGGAGCGTTGGCAATAAGGCTCAATTCGGGTGCATCAAGAACACAGGCTCACAGCTTCTATCGTGCTGTTGGCTTTGACAGCGAAAAACAGCAGTTAAGATTTTTAAAAAAAATTTGATTTGGAGAAAAATAATGGGACTTATCGAAGAAACTAACGAGCTTATGCTTGATTGGAAAAAGATAAATGAGATTTCATCGGAAAATCATGTGATCCCTGTTGCGGTCCAGAATATACTGACAAAAGAGGTCATCCTTGTTGCATATATCAACGAAACAGCATTAAAGGAATCCATCCGATTGAAAAAAGCTGTTTTCTGGAGCACATCCCGAAATCAGCTCTGGTTCAAGGGCGCAGAGTCGGGAAATACCTTTACCCTTAACCATATTTTTGTCAACTGCGAGCAGAATTCTCTTGTTTTTCAGGTAACGCCTGACAAGGGAAATATCTGCCACACAAGCTATAACGGTGTAGCAAACAACTGTTATTACCGTGAACTTGATATGGAAACAATGAAACTTGTAAATTTGAACGAACAGAAAGGAATTTGACTATGACAGTTTATGAAGAGATATTTGAAGTTCTGAAGCTTCGCAAAAAAGCATTTGACGAGGGAAACGCTCCCGAAAAGTCCTATACCTGCTATCTTTATGAAAAGGGCGTTGACAAGATCTGCAAGAAGATCGGCGAAGAAGCTACCGAAACTGTTATTGCTGCCAAGAATGGTGACAATGATGAGCTTATGAACGAGATAAACGACCTGATCTATCATGTTATGGTTCTCTGCGTTAATCAGGGACTTGAATGGAGTGATGTTGAAAAGGTTCTTTCCGAACGAAATGAAAAGATCGGTAATCTGAAAACCTTCCACACCACCGATAAAAATACATAATTTTATCTGATAAGTAACCTTTTCCGCCTTCTGTGAATAATATGTATGGAAGGGAAACTCTATAACCCTTTTGCGGTTGCGTGTATCGGTTTTAGAGAACCCCTGAAGCAAGCTTTCTTTGCTTAAATATTATTTACAGGAGGTTTTTTATGAGCGAAATGAATGACTGCTTTAAAGAAGCAGTGTGCGTTGATGTTCAGCGGATCTTTGACAGCTGCTCCGATCGTGACTGCATATATGATCTGCCGATTACTCTCACGCCGGATTCTGCGCCTATCACAGATGATATGGATATCGTGAGAACACGCTGCGCAGAAGTCGAAGTCACCTGCATTTCCGTCGATGCCGTTCCGTTCAAAAACGGTTTCTATGCAGTTGATATTACTTACCGTTTTAAGATAACGGCAGAAGCTTTCACACATGGCTTCTGCAAATCGCAGACAGGAACGGTTCTTTGCGGAACTGCTTTATGGAACAAGAGAGTCATACTCTATGGCAGCGAGGGAAATTCCAAAGTCTTTACAAGCTCCCAGGATCTTGTTCCTACCGATCCCGAATGCTGTGAATGCGGCTGCTGCAGCACTGCTGCAAGTATGCCGAAGGCTACCGTTCGTGTTCTTGACCCGATAGCGCTTGACACGAAATTTATCAGCAAGCCTAAAAAAAGAAGACCGCCTAAGCCTTGTCACGATATTATGTCTACGGAAATGCTTTTTGATGAATTGGCAGGTAAACCCGATCCATGCAGACCGCCTTGTCCGCCGCCTTGCTGTCCTCCGTGCCCTGAACCGCCGGAGCATGAAAAAACGCTGGCAGTTTCACTCGGACTGTTCTCGATAATCCAGCTTTCACGTCCGGTATCAATTATCGTTCCTGCTTATGATTACTGCATACCCTGCAAGGATTGCTCACTGACTGACACAGGCGAATCACCTTGCGATGTATTCGATAAGCTTGAATTCCCGTCGGAACAGTTTTTCCCACAGCCATCGAGCGAAGCAACGAAATACGGCTGCTGCGGTGATCACGAAAATAAGAAATGCGACAGCGACTGAACTATTAAGCGATTTTGCGATTAAAAACAATGCAGACGATTTGCCCGACTTCGGTCTGTGCATTTTGTCTGCATTTTGTATTTTGTATTATATATGAAAAATGTACGTTTTTTGTTGCAATCACGGCGAAAAAGTGGTATAATATATTTTATCCGCAGAAAGGAATAAGGAGAGATTTGGTTTTGACCGAATATATAGATAAAATAAAGGAAATTATCGGAAAAAGCAGCGAAATACCGCTTTGCTATGTACATAGCTTCGGCTGTCAGCAGAATGTCAGCGACGGTGAACGCATTTTAGGTTTGCTTTCAAGCTGCGGCTACGGGATCACCTCCGAGCCTGATTCTGCACAGCTTATACTGTATAATACCTGCGCAGTTCGTGAGAATGCCGAGAATAAGGTTTACGGCATGATAGGCGAGCTTAAACATTTAAAAGAAAAAAATCCCGATCTGATAATTGGTCTGTGCGGCTGTATGGCGCAGGAACCCAAAACAGTTGAGAAAATACGCAGTACCTATAAGCAGGTCGATCTTATATTCGGGACCCATGCTCTTTCCGAGCTGCCGCATCTTCTTTACGATGTGCTTACAAAAAGAAAATTCGTTTATGATACGGACGAGCATACAGAAGTTCCGCTAAAGATCTCATCCGTGCGTCAGAGCAGCTTTAAAACGGGTGTTCCTATAATGTACGGCTGTGATAATTTCTGCTCATACTGCATCGTGCCTTATGTAAGAGGCAGAGAAAAAAGCCGTGATCCCGAGGATATTCTTGAAGAGATCCGCGAGCTTGCAGATAAGGGGTATAAGGAAATAATGCTGCTCGGTCAGAATGTTAATTCCTACGGAAAAGGTTTGGATGAACCGATCAGCTTTTCCGAATTGCTCCGTAGGATAAATAAGATCGAAGGCGATTTCAAGATAAGATTTATGTCACCGCATCCGAAGGATTGTACACACGAGCTGATAGATACGATACTTGAATGTGAAAAGGTATGCAAGCATCTTCATCTTCCTCTCCAGTCGGGCAGCGATGAGATACTTAAAAAGATGAACCGAAAATATACTGCCGAAAAATACATGGAAACGGTTGACTATGTTCGCAGCAAGGTTCCTGATTTTTCGCTGACAACGGATATAATCGTTGGTTTTCCGAACGAAACATACGAGGATTTTCTCAAAACCAAGGAGATCGTTGAAAAGGTCAAATTCGACAACATCTATTCGTTCATCTATTCCAAGCGAAGCGGAACAAAAGCCGCTGAAATGGTCGATAACACGAGCGATGAGGATAAAAGCAGATGGATGACCGAGCTTCTTGCCGTACAGCGTGAGGTTTCGTCCGAAAACTACAAGCGCTTTATGGGGCGTGAGCTTGAAGTGCTTTTTGACGCACAGAGCAGGCACGAAGGCTTTATCACGGGTAAAAGCGATGAATTCATCATCGTTGAAGCAGAGGGCGATGCTTCGCTCATCGGTCAGCGCAGAAAAGTTAAGATCACCAAGACGTATAATTGGGCTGTCAGCGGTGAAATAATATAATTAACGATACATTTGGAGGTCTGTAAAATGAATGTAATTGAAAAAGCAAGAGAACTTGGCGTACTTATCCAGAAAGACGAGCGTTATACCGCTTACTATGCTGCAAAGGAAGCAAACGACAAGGACGAAGAGCTTCAGAATATGATAAATGAATTCAATATGAAGCGTATGCAGCTCAATGCAGAGGTTTCAAAGGAAACAAAGAACGAAGAACGTCTTGCCGAGCTTGATGATGGTATCAAGTCACTTTACGGCACAATAATGGCGAATGAAAATATGGTAAACTACAACAAGGCTAAATCCGATATGGACAGTCTTCTCAACCAGATAAATATGATAATAACATATTCCGCAAACGGCGAAGATCCTATGACCTGTCCCTGCGAAGAAGTAAATGTCAGCTGCGGAGGAAATTGTTCTTCCTGCGGCGGATGCCATTAATACAAAAAACCATTTAAACTGTAGACAAAAAATCTGCGCAAAATCCATATACGAGAGATTTTGACCCCATTTTTTGTACAGTTTTTAAATGGTTTTAAGTATAAGATCAAGTTGATTGACCTGCACGAAACCGCAGGTCAATCGTATTAACTTATATCGGAAACGAATGGAGGATCATTCTGTGGAAATTGATATGCAAAAGCTTTCGCCTATGATGAAGCAGTATTTCGCTGTTAAGGAAAAATGCAAAGGCTTTCTGCTGTTTTTCAGACTCGGTGACTTTTACGAAATGTTCTTTGACGATGCGCTTTTAGCTTCCAGAGTGCTTGAGCTTACGCTTACAGGACGTGACTGCGGACTTGAAGAACGTGCGCCGATGTGCGGTATTCCTTATCATGCCAGCGAAATGTACATAAAAAAGCTTATTGATTCGGGTTATAAAGTTGCTATCTGTGAACAGCTCACCGATCCGAAGGATGCAAAGGGCGGGATAGTTGAACGTGACATCGTAAGGATCGTTACCCCGGGAACTGTTACGGAAAGCAATCTGCTCGATGAATCAAAGAACAACTATATCGCTGCGATCTATGCTCTGGATAAGCGGTGTGCGCTTTGTTTTGCGGATATCTCCACGGGTGAAGTCCACCTTTTTGACAAAACTTCTAAAAATCTCGAAGCCGAGGTTATCAACGAGCTTGTTCGTTTTGAACCTGTCGAAATACTTTTCAATGAGAAATTTCTTGACTATAAAAACGTTCAGGAGTTTATCCGAACAAAAATGAACGTTTCTGTCCAGCTTCTCGATGATGAACAATTTGATATTTCGAGCAAAAAGGATATCGTTTTAAAGCAGTTCAATGTTGAAGACCTTGACGAGATCTCTTTGCATGAAGGAACTCCCGAAGCTGACTGCGTATGCGGCCTTTTTGGATATATCTATGAAACACAGAAAACTCTTGTAGGACGTTTTACCGAGATCAAACGCTATAATGACAATTTCTTTATGGAGCTTGATTATACGGCAAGAAGGAACCTTGAGCTTACCGAAACGATGCGAAGCAAGGAGAAAAAGGGAAGCCTTTTATGGGTGCTCGACCATACCAATACTTCAATGGGAAAACGCCTTCTCAAATCCTATATCGAACAGCCGCTCGTAAAGCTTGCGATAATTACAAACCGTCTTGACGCTGTCGAACAGCTTTGCAGAAAGTCCGTTCTTCGGCAGCAGCTTTCCGATGCGCTTTCCAAGGTTTATGACATTGAGCGCCTTATGACAAGGATAATGTATAAAACAGCAACTCCGAGAGATGTAAAATCTTTGTCGCTCACAGCTTTGCAGCTCCCCGAGATAAAGAAAATACTTGGTGAGTTTTCGTCAAAGCTTCTTACAGAGCTTAACAGCAAGATCGATACCCTTGAAGACATCTCGGGACTTGTTGAAAGGGCGATAGTTGACGAGCCGCCGATAACTGCAAAGGAAGGCGGAGTGATCAAGGATGGCTTCAATGCCGAGCTGGATAACCTCCGTCACATTATAAGCGGCGGTAAGGACATTATTGACGAGATCGAGCAGCGTGAACGTGACAGGACGGGCATAAAAAATCTGAAAATTGGCTATAACCGAGTTTTCGGATATTATATCGAAGTCACTAAATCGTACTATGACCTCGTTCCCGATACATATATCAGAAAACAGACTCTTGCGAACTGTGAAAGATTCATAACGGAAGAGCTTAAAAAATATGAGAATGAGATACTCGGTGCAAATGAGAAGGTTCTGTCACTCGAAGCAAATATTTTTGCGGAAGTCCGTGATTTTATTGTTGAAAAGATAAACCGTGTTCAGGAAACCGCTTCGGCTGTTGCACAGCTTGACGTTCTCTGTTCATTTGCTTACGTTTCGCTTAAAAATGAATATACAAAGCCCGATATCGCTATTGACGGAGTTATTGATATCGTTGACGGCAGACATCCTGTTGTAGAGCTTATGCTTAAAGACGAGATATATGTCCCGAACGATACATATCTCGATATGAACAGCAACCGAATGCAGATAATTACCGGACCGAATATGTCGGGTAAATCAACATATATGCGTCAGGTCGCACTTATAACTCTTATGGCGCAGATAGGCTGCTTCGTTCCTGCAAAAAGGGCAAAGATAACGATCGTTGATAAGATTTTTACCCGTGTAGGAGCTTCGGACGATCTTACCGCAGGTCAGTCAACGTTTATGGTCGAGATGAGCGAGGTTGCGGATATTCTTAAAAATGCAACGAAGCAGAGCCTTGTTATCCTTGACGAAGTAGGAAGAGGAACATCGACCTTTGACGGAATAAGCATCGCAACATCCGTTGCAGAGTATATAGCAAATCAGCGTGTGCTCGGCTGCAAAACACTTTTCGCAACGCATTATCACGAGCTTATCAAGCTTGAAGGCCGTCTTGACGGAGTAAAGAATTACAGCGTTGCCGTTAAGAAAATAGGCGAGGATATCCGATTCCTGCGAAAGATAGTCCCGGGCGGAGTGGACGACAGCTACGGTATTGAAGTTGCAAAGCTTGCAGGACTTCCAAATAAGGTTTTGAACCGTGCAAAAGAGATACTTGCCGAAATGGAAAAGGAAAAGGCTGCCGAAAAGGATCGCAGAAATGATGATAACGATCTGCAGATATCGTTCGGCATAATGAACGATGAGATGATCCTTGACAGATTAAGAAAGACCAACGCAGATGAATTCAGCGGTGAAGAAGCAAAACAGTTCCTTAAGGAGCTTTGCGATTCACTGTAAAATGGAGATATAATGGGAAGAATAAATCTACTTGAAAAAGAGACCTCGGAGCTTATAGCCGCAGGTGAAGTTATTGAGCGCCCAAGTTCTGTCATAAAGGAGCTTATCGAAAACTCGATCGACAGCGGCGCTGACAATATAACCGTTGAAATAAAAAACGGTGGCATTTCCTATATCCGTATTACCGATAACGGCTGCGGAATGGAGCCGGAAGATGTTCCCGTAGCTTTTCTTCGCCATGCGACAAGCAAAATAAGCTCGAAAGAGGATCTTAACAGTATAAATACTCTCGGCTTCCGAGGAGAAGCGCTTGCTTCAATATGTGCAGTTGCAAGGGTCGAGGTGCTTACAAAGGTTGCAGGAAGTATGTACGGAACGCACTATATAATTGAAGGTTCCGAAGAAAAGCTGAACGAACAGACGGGCTGTCCCGACGGCACAACTATCATCATCCGTGATATCTTTTTCAATGTTCCCGCAAGATTGAAATTTCTGAAAAAAGATGTTGCCGAAGGGAATGCAATTGCGGATATAACAAGCAAGATAGCTGTTTCTCATCCCGAGATCGCATTTAAATTTATTCGGAACAACAATCAGGATTTTATTACTCCCGGTGACGGCGACCTGTATTCTTCAATCTATTCGGTTTTAGGAAAGGATTTTGCGGAATCTCTTATTCCCGTAAAATATAAGCTTAACGGCGTGAAGATAAAAGGCTTCACGGTAAAACCCCTAAAGGGCAGACCGAAGCGTAATTTTCAGTATTTCTTTGTCAACGGAAGATATGTTAAATCTTATATCTGTTCCTATGCGCTTGAAGAAGCATACCAGAACAGTATAATGGAGGGAAAATTTCCTGCCTGTGTTCTGCTTATGGATATTTCGCCCGTGATGCTCGATGTCAATGTTCATCCTGCAAAGATCGAAGTGCGCTTCAACGATGACAGACTTATCCATGACAGCATTTTTTTTTCGGTCAAGACAGCTCTCCACAGCAACTCCGAACCGATGCCGATAGAGATAAAACAACCTGTCGTCGATCATACAAAACCTCTTCCGGAAAGCTATAATATCGGAACGCAGCTTATGTTCAATACCGAAACGCCGACAAAGCCGACCGTTGAGAGCATTCAGCCCGAACAGCCGATAAGAGTAAATGAGGTAAGCGATATTGTCGGAAGAAGGGAGAATATTTCCGTAACGGGTATAGCTTCGGTAAGTTCGCAGTCATCTTCACACAGCAGCATTGAGCTTCCATGGATAAAAAACGAAAGCTCGGCTCCAACCGAAGCCGTACAGCCTAAAAACGTAAGTGTACAGGTACAGTATAATGATCTTCAGAACGACAGCTCACAGACTGATATTCCATATAATATTGAGCCGTCCGAAGATATCCCCGAAAACACGTTTCCCGATATTCCCGACCGCAGCAGCGGCTACAAATACATAAATGACCTGCCGAAGGTTATCGAACAGCCTGAAAAAGAGATTTTCTTCCGCATAATCGGAGAGGCGTTCAAGGAATATATTATCGCAGAGGTTGACAAGGAAATAATCTTTGTTGATAAACACGCAGCGCACGAACGTATCATCTTTGAAAAGCTCAAAGCAGGTCAGCAAAATCTTCAGTGTCAGATGATGCTCGAACCAGTCGATGTTATGCTCTCAAATGAAGAATATGACGCTCTCATACAGAATAAGCAGACAGCCTTTGACCTTGGGTTTTCATTTAAAGAGAACCGCAATACATCTGTCAGCGTAAACGGGATACCTGCGATGCTTGACGGCTGTGACCCTGCCGATCTTGTTATTGAGCTTGCAAGCAATTTCAGCAACAACCGCAGCAATCCGCTGCCCGTTATCCTCGATGATATGTATCATACCTTTGCCTGCAAAGCGGCGATAAAAGCTAATGATGAAAACAGTCCCAAGGAGCTTGCGGAGATCGTCCGTACCTTGCTTGAAAATGAAAACATCCGCTACTGTCCGCACGGCAGACCCGTTATGTTCAAGATAACAAAGTATGAGCTTGATAAGCAGTTCAGGAGAATAGTTTAAATGGAAAAGAAACAGCCTTTACTCGCAGTTGTCGGTCCTACTGCCTCAGGCAAGACCGCAGTAGGCATAGAACTTGCAAAAATCTATAACGGTGAGGTCGTTTCTGCCGACTCTATGCAGATATATAAGGGAATGGACATTGCAACGGCAAAGCCCGATGAAGAAGAGATGCAGGGAATACCTCATCATCTTATAAGCGAGATCGAACCGACAGCATCATTCAGCGTTGCGGAATATGTCAAGCTTGCACAGCAAAAAATCTCCGAAATTGCCGAAAGGGGAAAGCTTCCCATTCTCGTTGGCGGAACGGGACTTTACGTTTCCTCGCTTATTGATAATATCAACTTCGATAATGCGATAACTGACGGAAGCGTTCGGCAGAGGCTTACAGAGGAAGCAGCGGTGATCGGCGGTGAAGCAATGCTTGAAAGACTGCGTGAAGTCGATCCCGAAACTGCCGAAAAGATACCTGCTGCAAATCTTGTTAGGATAATCCGTGCACTGGAGGTCTACGAGGTAACGGGAATACCGTTCAGCAGGCATAAAGAGCTTAACCGTATGCAGGACAGCCTTTATGAAGCGTGTATCATCGGTCTGACCTACAAAGACAGGGCAGTTCTCTATGACAGGATAAACAGACGAGTGGATATCATGCTGCAAAAAGGTCTTATTGAGGAATGCAGAGCCGTTTACGAAAATGAAAAACTCGGTACGGCTTGTCAAGCTATCGGTTACAAGGAGTTTATCCCGTATTTTGAGAATTTAAAGACAAAAGAGGAATGTATCGACAAGATAAAACAGTATTCGCGCAATTATGCGAAGCGCCAGCTCACCTGGTTTCGTCGAGATGAACGAATTCAGTGGGTAGAAATCGGCGAAGATACAGCATTTAGTACAATTATTGCAGAATGTAAAAAAATAGTAGCCAAAACAGAAATTTTGTGATATAATATACTGTGTGTATGAAAGGATTGTTATGCAATATTGAAAGTTAACAAATTGTTAACCGTGTGCATGATTATAAGGAGTGATTACAATGAACAAGAATATGAATTTACAGGATGTTTTTCTAAATCAGGCACGAAAAGAAAAGATATTTGTTACTTTTATCCTTACAAACGGTTTCCAGTTTAAGGGCATCGTTAAGGGCTTCGATAATTATACTGTGATCCTTGATTGTGACGGCAAGCAGGAGCTCGTTTTTAAGCACGCTATCTCGACGATCATTCCGAGCAAGCCTATCCCGATACTCGATTCCGAACAGTAAGCATTACGCTCGGAGATCAATATGGATACAATTACAGGAAAAGTTCTTGTTCTTATCCTTTCTATCTTTATGCTCGTTACGGTCTTTCATCAGTTTGTACAGGTCTTTGAGGACGAGTATAAAACCGAGACCGCAACAGTGTATTCTTCGGCTGAAAAGGTTACGTTCAACGGCGTATATGTCCGAAATGAAACGGTCGTCAGTGGCGGAAAGAGCGGAGTATTAAGCTATCCCTCGCCCGATGGGAGCAAGGTAGCCAAGGATTCTGTAGTAGCTTATGTTTATAAGTCGGATGATGATATTTATATCAATCAGCAGATAGAAAATCTTCGTTCAGAGGTCGAGATACTGAAAAAAGAACAGAACCCCGGCACAACAGTTGTTGCACAGCCCGAGTTCATCTCAAGCCTTATCGAAGAAAAATACCGCACTATAACGACGCTCGCCGCAAGAAATGATCTGACTTCATTAAGGTCGGAAAGTGACAATTTCCAGATGCTTATGGGAATCTATCAGATCGTTATCGGAGAGGAAACAGATTATAACAACAGGATAGAGCAGCTTGAAAAGCAGATAAAGCTGCTTGAAGCGAAGCAAAATAATCCTATCGACATCATAACCGTTCCCAATTCGGGATATTTTATCAGCTATGTTGACGGATATGAAGACATCCTTTCAACGGACAAGCTTTCATCAATTACTGCCGATGAAATAAAAAAAGTTATCGAAAATGATGGTTATAACGCAGCAAAAGTTTCAAAAAGAGCTGTCGGAAAGATCGTTGATGACTATGAATGGAATCTTGTCGGCATAGTTGATCCGAAAGACGCATCCTTTAATCCCGGAAAGGAAGTTAAGGTCAAGCTTTCGTCTACACCTGATCTTCTTACAGCGAAGATCATTGATGTTATCGAGACCGATGACCCTAATGAAAGCGTGATCGTGCTTTCTTGCGAAAAGCTGAATTTCAACCTTGTTCAGTACCGTACCGAAAGAGTTGAGATCATTCTTGATGATTTTAATGGTATAAAAGTACCGAGAGAGGCTATACGATTCAACAAAAACAACGAAAAAGGCGTATATGTTCTGCTTGGGCAGAGAATTGCCTTTAAAAAAGTTGATGTAATATACGAATGTGATGACTATCTCCTGTCTGCGATAACCTCGGATACAGGCTATATAAGCGTTTATGAGGATATCATACTCAACGGTGAGATCCCTGCTGAGGTTATGGAACAGGTCACAACTGCAAACTCGGAAGAAACAACCGCTTCCGATACAACTGTTACAACCGTTTCGGTGACAGAAGAAACTAACGGAGATGAACCGGCTAATGAATAATGATGCTTGCGAAAACTACCGAAGAGCGCTTTTTAACGTTCAGGAGGCAAAGGCAAAATACCGAAAAAATGACGAAGATGTTCGTTTGATGGTAGTTACAAAAACTGTGCCTGCGGAGATCGTTAATACTGTCATTGACTGCGGTGCCGATCTTCTCGGTGAAAACAGAGTTCAGGAGTATCTTGAAAAAAAGGATATCTATAAGCCTGCAGAGGTTCATTTTATCGGACATCTGCAGAGCAATAAGATAAAATACATAATTGATTCCGTAGAGTGTATACACTCGGTCGACAGCCTTGAGCTTGCAAAAGAGATAAGCAAAGCTGCCGAAAAAAACGGAAAGGTTATGAATGTTCTTGCCGAAGTAAATATCGGTGGGGAAGAATCAAAATTCGGATTTTCTCCCGAAAAGCTGGACGAGCTTATATACGGCGTGTCCGAGCTTCACGGGATAAAGCTTTGCGGTCTTATGACAATACCGCCCAAAGGCAGTTCCGAAGCCTATTTCGCAAAGATGCAGGAGCTTTTTTGTGAAATGGGAAACAAAAAAGCTGAAAACGTTTCGATGGATATTCTTTCAATGGGAATGTCTGCTGATTACGTTGAAGCCATTAAATATGGTTCAAATATTGTAAGAATTGGTTCCGGAATTTTTGGCGCCAGAAAATAAAAGAGAGGATGTAAATTATGGGATTTCTTGATACTATTAAAGAGGCAATCGGCATGGGTCCGGAGGACGATGATCGCTCCGATGATTATGTAAATGAACAGCCTAACAATTATGACAGAGATGATGATCCTAAAACAAACAGAGTTGTAAATATCAGTGCAACTGCACAGCTCCAGGTCATTCTTGTTAAGCCTGAGGTTTTTGCCGATACAAAGGAGATCGCTAATCACCTCAATTCCAAGAAAACTGTTGTACTTAACCTTGAATCAACTACACCCGATGTAACAAGAAGAATTATCGACTTCCTCGGCGGTGTTGCTTATGCAAACGGCGGCAATATCAAGCCTGTTGCAAACAATACATTTATCATCACACCATACAACGTCGGTTTTGTAGGCGAAGATCTCGTAGGCGAGCTTGAGAATAACGGCGTTATTATCTGATGAAGCTTTCGGGGGCATATTTTGACAGGCTGCCTGATGAGGACAGGCTGTTTGCTTCGCATATTGCAGATATAATTGATATCTGTGAAAGAAAATATATACCGAGATTTACAGCGTTCCTTGACGAAAATCAGTCAGGGATAGCACGTTCTGTGCTTGGAAATATCGGGTATGATAATTTCCGATTTTACGGAGGTTTTGATGACGCTGCGAGAAGTGTTCTCGGCGTTTTTCCGCCGTATTCGGAATGTGAATTGTCGGATTTTCCGATAACTGCGCTGAATATAAGATATCGGAGTGAAAAAAAGCTTTCCCACCGTGATTTTCTCGGTTCATTCATGTCCTGCGGAATAAACAGAAATATGATAGGGGATATCATTGTTAATGACGGTTCTACCATAGCTTTTGTTTACAACACGGTTGCCGATGCGATCCTCAATGAAGTAAAAAAGATAGGGTCGGAGGGTGTAAAAATAATCGTTGATCCTTCACCTGATATCAAGCTTAATGAAAGCTTCAAGGAGATATCGGGAACGGTTTCGTCGCTTCGTGCGGATTGTGTTGCAAGTCTTGCACTTAAATTGAGCCGTGAGAAGACAGCGCAGCTTATCAGAGGCGGAAATTTAATGCTCAATTCCAGAGAATGCGATTCAGTCAGCCGTGAAATGAACTGCGGTGACATTTTTTCCGCAAGAGGCTTTGGGAAATTTATTCTCGAAAGTATAAACGGCACTACAAAGAAAGACAGAATACATATTACGATAAAGAAATATATCTGAAAGTTTGAATCTTCAGTAATTTTTGTCAGAACATAGAAAGGAATGGTTAAAAAGATGCTTACAGCAAAGGATATCAACAATAAAAAATTTGAACAGACAAGACCTGGCTACAAGCCCGAAGAAGTTGACGACTTTCTCCGTGAGATCGCTCTCCAGATCACACAGATGCAGAAGGATAAGGAAGAAGTCGAGAAGAAGATCGAGGTTCTTGTTGAAAGCGTAAGAGAATATAAGAAAGACGAGGATGCTCTGAAAGACGCTCTTATCGGCGCACAGAAGCAGGGCAGAGCTGTTGTTCAGGAAGCTCATGAAAACGCTGACAAGATTATTGCCGAAGCTCATATTAAGGCAGAAGAGATCATCGGAAATACTCGTGTTCAGCTTGAAAAGGAAAAGCACTGCCTTTCAAAGATGCAGCAGGAGGTTTCTGATTTCAAACAGAATCTTCTTTCTATGTACAAGGCTCATCTTGAACAGATCACATCTATTCCCGAATTTGAAGATGAGGATGAAGAGGAAGCTCCTGCAGCTCCGACAGCTGTTGAAGAGAAACCTGCTGAACAGCCAAAGGTTGAGCCGGCTCCGGTAAATATGGAAGCAACAAGAGTTGTTGATACAGCCGTAAAGAAAGAAAGAACAGCCGCTGCATTCCCGTTTGAAAGCAATCAGTCAAGCAGCGAAAGCAAATTCGGTAACCTTAAATTCGGTAATAACAAGTAATCTATCTTGCAGCACGGATCAAGCTGCTGTATTCTACTTTTAAATAAGGAGATAAAATCAAATGGCGCAGGACTATAATTCTACTATCAATCTTCCGAAAACAGAATTCTCAATGAGAGGAAATCTTGTTCAGAAAGAACCCGCAATGCTCGAGGATTGGGCAAAAAACAAAACATATTATAAAATGATCGAGAAGAACAGCGCAAAGCCTAAATATGTTCTTCACGACGGACCTCCGTATGCAAACGGTGATATCCACATGGGTACAGCACTCAATAAGGTGCTCAAGGATATTATTGTCCGCTATAAGAATATGAACGGTTATTGCTCTCCTTATATCCCCGGATGGGATACACATGGACTTCCGATCGAGCTTAAGGCTCTTAAGGCTCTCGGTGTTGATAAGGGAGCTATTTCTCCTGTTGAACTCAGAAAGCACTGCCATGACTACGCTCTCACACAGGTAGAAAACCAGAAAAAGCAGTTTGTAAGACTTGGTGTATGGGGCGATTTTGACGATCCTTACCTTACACTTAAACCCGGCTTTGAAGCGAATGAGATCGAAGTTTTCGGTGAGATGTATAAGAAGGGCTATATCTATAAGGGATTAAAGCCTGTTTACTGGTGCCCCGACTGCCAGACTGCTCTTGCAGAAGCTGAGATCGAATATGCAAACGATCCGTGTCATTCTATATATGTAAAGTTCAAGGTAACAGACGACAAGGGCAAGTTTACAGCTATGGGACTTGACCTTGACAAGACATTCTTCGTTATCTGGACAACAACTACCTGGACTCTTCCGGGCAACCTTGCTATCTGTCTTGGACCTGAATATGAATATACGGTTGTAAAGGCAAACGGCGAGAACTACATTATGGCTGCCGAGCTTGTTAAGCCGACAATGGAAGCTGCAAAGATCGAAGACTATACAACGGAAGGCTCATTCACAGGAAAAGAGCTTGAATATATGAAGGCTGCACATCCTTTCATGGGCAGAGATTCTCTCGTAATCGTCGGAGATCACGTTACACTTGAAAGCGGTACAGGCTGCGTTCATACAGCTCCCGGCTTCGGTGTAGATGACTTTGAAGTATGCAAGAAGTATCCCGAGATCGGTATTGTTGTTCCTGTTGATGCGAAGGGTATCCAGACCGCAGACGCAGGCAAGTATGCTGGTCTTTCCACAACTGATTCCAATAAGATAATCGCACAGGATCTTGAAGCAAGCGGCGCACTTTTTGCACTTGAAAAGATCGTCCACCAGTATCCTCACTGCTGGAGATGTAAGAATCCTATCCTCTTCAGAGCAACTGAACAGTGGTTCTGCTCCGTAAAGGGCTTCAAGGATACTGCTATCGAAAATATCAGCAATGTACAGTGGATCCCTGAATGGGGAGAAGACAGAATCAAGGGTATGGTAAATGACAGAAGCGACTGGTGTATTTCCCGTCAGAGAACATGGGGTGTTCCTATACCTGTATTCTACTGCAAAGACTGCGGAAAGCCAATTGTTACAGATGAAACTATCAAGAAGACGTCCGAACTCTTCCGCAAAGAGGGTTCCGACGCTTGGTATATCCATGATGTTAAGGAGCTTATCCCCGAAGGTCTTAAATGTGAATGCGGCTGCACAGAATTTGTCAAGGAAACTGATATCTTTGACGTTTGGTTTGACAGCGGCGTAACTCATAAGGCTGTTATGGAAGAACGCGGCTTTGATACGCCTGTTGACCTCTATCTTGAAGGCGCAGACCAGTACAGAGGCTGGTTCCAGTCCTCACTCCTCACTTCATCTGCAATCTACGGCAGAGCTCCGTACAAGGCTGTATGTACTCACGGCTGGGTAGTTGACGGTGAAGGAAAGACAATGCATAAATCTCTTGGAAACGGTGTAGATCCGAGTGAGATCACCGAACAATACGGCGCAGAT
>JBJFFR010000045.1:0-4099 GCA_051891935.1 Oscillospiraceae bacterium | reverse complement strand
GTACATTTTTCAAAACGGCGAAACGAACGCTTCGCTTTAATCAGCTTTTTCCTAATTCCCGATTATAAAGTGTACAAAAATGGGGGCAAAATCTCGTAGCTGTTGAAAACAGCTTTATATGGATTTTGCGCAGATTTTTGTCTACACTTTAATGAGGGATTAGTATTAAGATCAGTCCGCCACAATTAGACCTTGTTTGTCAAGGGAGATTTTTATACTAATCCCCGATTATAAAGTGTAAAAAAATAGGGCAAAAACTTGAATATATGGTTTTTGCCCCATTTTTTGTATACACTTTTATCGGGAATTAGTATTACATACAGTGCCTAAACTTATTCCTTGATATCAACACAAAAATCAACGAATTTATTACATATTTTTTTACCTTTTTCGTTGATCCATCGGGAAAACTTTACGATAAGCTTCCTCAATGTTGATTTATACAGCAAAGCGATCAGCAAGCTTGCCAAAAACGTTGCCAATGTATAAACAACTGACCAAATTACGACATATTCATGAGAATTTGCTATATTTTCAAAGATATACTTCCATATCGAAGGCTTCACAAATGCGTTCACAAGAGCATTACTATGGATAATATATATTAGCAGCGTAGTTGCAGATATTGTATTGATAAATCCGGACTTTATATTTATTGATCTGAAAAGATTGAACAGAGATACTGCCATTAATACTATTATCGGGTTATTGTACTGAGCCCAATGAAGCAGCTGACCTTTCAATAATGAAATTCTAAGGCCAAGAAAGTTTGTAACTATAATAAGCAGCAAAAGAGCAATAACCGAAAAGCCCAAAATCAATTTATTTAGCCTGATGTTATTCATAAATGAAGGCATATATTTTTTCAGATACGCAATAAATAAATAAACAACAGTAAATCTGATAAGATTTGAACATTCATAAACTTTTTCATATAAAAGCGTATTAATGAATAAATAGAGTATCGAACCAACCAATACAGTAATAAATAATTGTCTTTTGTTCAGGCCATTGATTATCAAATTGATAATCGGATGAATAAGATAGAAAACTAAATAGCAGGTTATAAACCAATAGCTGCTAACTGTAATCGGAAAAAGGGATTTGATCGTCGTAGCTGCTCCTATTTCAACTCCGCAAAGCTTAAAGATAGCATAAAACAATAAACAAATAAACCAGGTGTCCGCTAACATATTAATGATTTTCTCCGATTTGACAGATCTGCTTTCAGTCAGAAACCAACATGAACATATCAGAAAAATCGCATTGCCGATCTGACCTGAATAACTGAAAAGCGCTAAAACAATATTGGATATGCTTTCGCTGCATTGTCTGACATCTATATAATAAGGTGATGATAAACTGAGATTGAACGGAATACAATGACTTAATACAATTAAAAACATTGCAATTATTCTCAACAACTCTATATTGCTTTCTCGTATTTTTTTCCCTGCCTGTTTGTCTGCCAAATTGCGGCAACTTTCCATTTTTGTTCAACCCTTTCGTAAGTATATAACAAACCTTTGATGGTCACCGGCTCCGATCATTCATTCATCAGGAATGAGCTTAATCGTTCAACGCTGTCACAAACGCAGACATTAGCATATTCATTTGCATCGGCTTCTCTTTTGAAACCGAAACCGTATGTCACGGCTATAAAATCAATACCTGCCTGCATTGCACCAACAGCATCATACTTGCTGTCGCCGATAAGAACAACCTCGGACTTATCAACGCCAAGCTTTTCAACACAATATTCAAGAAGCTGTGCCTTTGTCATAGGAGCATCCTGCTTAACGCCTATGAATTCATCAAATTTATCCGATATACCAAAGGTTTCAAAGATCTTTACTATCGTTGCATGAGCTTTCAACGTTGCAACGGCTGTTTTTACTCCGACTTTACGCAGATCATCCACAAAGGATAATATTCCATCATAAAATTCAAGCTCCTTGAACCCCTGCTTTATTGCATATTCCTTATGATACATAACAGCTTGTTTAAGTGCTTCGCCAGTGAGTCCGAAGTTGCGGTTATAGGATTCCTCCATCGGAGGTCCGACGTGCGAATACATCTGCTCGTATGTTATTTCCTGCAGTCCCATTTTTTCTTCGGTATATCTTATACTATTAAATATTCCCGGAGATGTATCTGCAATTGTTCCGTCCATATCAAAAATCACAAGCTTATACTGTTTCATATTATTCCCTTCGATCGTAAATTGATGGAGTAATAAAACTGATTTTCATAATCTTACGGATATTTACGAAATATTTTTTGATAGACTCATTGAGCTTTGCCTGTCTTTCAAATTTGACGTTATTCATAAGCTTTTCATCACAGTAGTTATCAACCTCTGAATAGCTGAATCCATCATATCCTGCAAGGCTGATCTTGTTCACCCCTGCTTTTTTAAGAACATTGATCAGCATAAGTCCCGAGTTGTCGGATATTGCCTCGTCCTCATTGAGATAAGAAGAGTAGTTGACCGTCTGTAACGGATTTCTGACCGAAATATTGGAAGAACAGATCAGCTTTTCGCCGAGCTTATCCTCTGCGTCATCAATCCCTTTGAAGCGTTTCAAATTGCTCACAAAAACCTTGTCAACGCTGTATTTTTCGGGAATATGGTTTATCGAAAAAACTACCGGTGACTTCTCCTTGATATGATCCTTTATTGATTTTTCATAAGTCACAAGAGTTTTTCCCGGTGCAAGAATAAGCACCTCACGACCGCTGCAAAGCTCACCTATCTGTCTTACAGCCTCGCTGTCATCAACATTTTTCTGCTGATAATCCAGATACATCCTATTGATCATTTCCTCATGATACAGAAACCTTTCTTCTGTAGGAATAGACTTAATAATTGAATTAATATCCCGGATGCATAGTGTATTTTTATTCATAAGAAACGTTGCATAGTTTGGATGACAATTATTGGTTGCAGCAATATAATAAGGTGCAGAGTATCCCCACGGATGCTGCGAAAAAATAGGCATAATATACTCATCCATGGCTTCAAGTATCGGCATAAGATCATATTTTTCCTCGATATTCTCGTTGATATATCGAGTGATAAGCTCAGTGCAAAGATTTCCTGCACCTCTACCCATACCGAATATTGAAGAATCAATTATTATATCCCTATTTGAACTAACTTGTATAAAATCCTGTGCATTGGAAAATGATAGCTGCAGATTATTATGGGAATGAAATCCAATCTTGATTTCTTTATTCAAGTTATGATCTATTAGATAAAACAAGCGCAAAAGATCATCCCTACGCATTGTTCCAAAACTGTCAACAATGTAAAAAGCATTCGGAAGCTGTTCATTTGCTGACTTGAGCAGATCAAGTAATTCTTCATCAGTATATCCCATTGTTACCATAGGCTGAAAAAAGACTATATATCCTTTACTCTTGAGAGTTGTCATAAGACACTGTGCTTCAAGCTTCTGATGCTTATGAAAAGCAATTCTAAGCGTTGTTACTTTTCCACCGGCATATTCGGGAATATCGTCACAATTGTATTCACCACAATTGATCATAAGGGCAATATTGCCTTGACATTTTTCAAAGCATTTTTCCGCAGCATCAATTGTATAAAAAATACTCTGATTGGGTTTTCCAATTTTTTTTTGGCTCAAGAATCCGCCTTCAATATATTCTATAGATGAATTTGTCAATTCTTTGGAAATATGAGAAATAATCTCTCTTCCAAACATCCAGTTATTAATATATCCGCCATCTCTCAAAGTACAGTCCAAGATAGAAACATTCATTTACGGAACCTCCGAATATAAAAAGTATAGCAATACACAAAAGCATCCTGACAAAGTAAGCATTGCAAAAATAACTCTTTGTCGATCAGTTTTGCATCTTGCTATATTTTTTTAATTAGTTGTCGTTATTTCGTTCTGAAATAATTTTTCTGATCCTTTCAAGATCCTTTTGAGTATCTACTGCCAATGACTCATTTTCCACTTTAACAACTTTTACCATTTTGTGGTTTTCTATCATTCGTAACATCTCAATATCCTCTATTCTTTCAATGACACCTCTTGGAGTATTTTTATAATATTCCAGTGAACTACGT
>JBJFFR010000044.1:0-65668 GCA_051891935.1 Oscillospiraceae bacterium | reverse complement strand
AGATTCAGGTTCTGGTGGTAGCAATACCGTGTGTGTTCAAGTCACATTATCCGCACCACAATAAAACCTCGTAGCTACGTTAGTTACGAGGTTTATTTATCGCTTTATCACATAAAAACAAATGCACAAAAATTCGGTTGTACGACAAAAGTACGACAATTGTACCCAAAGCCATAAAAAATAGGCTAAAAAACGAGCAGGAAAATTAAATCTTCTGCTCGTTTATGCTCATCGTGATATGCGTTAAAATTCACAAAATTTATTGCAAATCAATGTACATAATAACAATTCACTTGATTTCATATCTAATTCGTATAGCTTCAACCACAACTATACGCTCAACCTTTCCGCAAACGTTCAAAATCTCGCACAGATTACATTTATTCACAGGATTATATAGATTGAATCCAAGCTTGACAAGTTCGATATGGCTGTCATAATCAAGCTCTATGCGCTTTGTACAGGTTGGCCTAATACATTCATCTGTGAAGCTATAAACGCTGTCAGCTGCTTTGTAGGTGTCCTCAAAAGCGGACAGTATATAGAATAACGCTTGGTGCTCATTATCCTTACGCTGTGAACGGCTCAAAAGTTCGTTGAACCTGATCTCATGGTTTTCGCTTAAGAAATTCATAATCTACCTATCCTTTCAATCATCAAATGTCGAATATGTTACAAACGCCGAATATGTTGCAGCTCAATTGTCGAATATGCTACAGCCAAGCTTTAACTATGGCTATAAAGCATATAGATAATATATATATTATCCTGCAAGGCTGAAATTTTTAAGCTTTTCGTCAATTTCGTCCTGCAGAATACCGATGTATCGGAGCGTGTCCATCGGCGAGCGGTGGCCGAATATCTTTTGAAGCATTGCAACATCTCCGGTCTGCTTATAAAAATGATATCCGAATGTCTTTCTGATTGAGTGCGTTCCAAGTTCACCGAGTCCGCATTCTTCGGCTGCTGCTTTTATATCGTTCCAAACTTGAATTCTGCCAATTGGCGTATGTCCTTTGCTGTCGGGTTCGTCCCTGTCGTTGCGTTTTTTGGACGGGAAAAGGTATTCGTCATCGTCCATATTCTTACAATACTCCATGACTTCATTATAAACAGTTTCATTTACAACAAGCGGAATAACCTTGCCTGTCTTGTCTTCATCAATGGAAATATGATTTTTTCCTCTGATATCGCCAACCTTCATTTTCAGAATGTCGGAAATTCTTCTGCCGATGTGGATGCCAAGCTCGAAAATCATATAGTTTCGGTAGCTCTGACGAAGCAAAGCTGTTTTCATCTTCTGAATATCCTCTTCTTTTGTGATTCTGTAAACCAAATTCATAATATTATACGCTCCTTTCACGCACCGCCGATAGCCGCATAGGGCATTTCTGCGGAAATTCTTATTGACTTGCTCCAATGCTATGAAGGCGATGCACGGACAGCTTCACACCGCCACACGCCACGCCCCAAGCAGTTTTTTGAATCGTTTGGCAGGAACTTCCCCACCGCCCCACGCCGCCGTGCAGTTTTTGAGAGATTCAAAGCAGCTCGGGCATCCGTGGTCGTGCGAAAGATTTTAAGCTTGGATTTTGCGCTCACTTTGAAGCCGATCAGGGCAGAACTTGCCGCACTTGTCAAAACGGGCGCAGGTTCGGGCATATTTTCGGCGGTTTCATTTGTCGAATATGCTACAGCTATATCATCAAATGATATTTGATCTTCATTTATTTCCTGTTCGGTGGTTTCCACGAAGAAAACGCCTGATTCATCCTCATCATACGGAAATACACGCGGATAGGCATCAAATAAAAATTCAGATCCCTGATAAACATTTCCGTAGTTGGTAGTAAAATTGAACAGCTCGGGGTCATCGTCGCAGTCCTCGCGGTCAATTTCAATGATAGTTTCGGGAAAGTCGGGCAAGTTGGTTTCTGCGATCAAGTCGCCAATTTGCGCATTTCGGAGCTTATTATATATAAATTCCCTCTTTGCGGCTCTTTCGGAAGCTTCAAAAGCGGCTTTCTCTTCAAGCTGCCTTTTCCATTCCTTCTCGGTCAATTTTTTACGTTTTGGCATTTTGGTTTCCTCCTTCACGGTTTGGCGGAGCTCCTGCGCTCCGCCACGGTCGATAATGTCAACTTGTTATGCCGCAAGTTGTAAAATAATCTGCAAAATCTCATCTCTATACTTCCAATGGTTAACAGCCGTTTTCAATATATCTTTCTCCTCGCATTCGGGCAGAATATCCACGGCAATTGATAACAATTTCTGTTCAGCTGCTTTTCTCTTGTCCGTTGCTCTCGCTTCGGGGCAATATTCTTCACCTCGATCGTCAGCAATTCCTGCAGTCTGATATTTTTCGTAGCATTTTGGGAGGAAATCATTTATAAAAATTTCCTCGTCCATCAAGTAAGTACGGCGTGGCTCGGTGATTCGTCTTTCGGTCATTCCGCGGCGGTTGGTGTCCCACAGGTCAGCAGCTACGAAGTAATCACCTTCGGAAAGAATGCCCCTTTGAATCTCCTCGGCGATAGATTTTATTGAATCCTCGGCAGCTTTTGCGATCAAATACGCCGCCTGCGCCGTCCTGATCTCCTGCGCATGGTCGTTTATGTTCATTTTGAACGATTCCAACAATGCATTATTATTCATAACTCAAAACCTCCGTATTTTTATATTTTTTCTTTGGCTCTCGCTTATCCTCTTGCAGATATTCGGGAGATATGGCGGAAGCTTTCCGGGCTTCCGCTGTTTGGCTTGGGTTAGGCGCGAACTATGCCATTATATTCCTTTAGCGTGATTTCGTAAAAATCGCCGCTTGTGTGCTTGTATTCGTATGTGTAGGACTGCCAATCGTCGCAGATTATCATCTTTCCGAATGGCTCATAGTAGAAGTAAATATTATTTGCTATAAGGTATTTAGCAACATTGTCATTGATCGAACCGCGGAGCCATTCAACAACAAAGGACTTTTTGAAGTAGATAAACTCTACAGACTTTATTTTCTGCAGGTTGTCGGATGCAGATCCAGCGTTAATATATCCGCCGACCTGATAATAATTGCACGCTTCTTCTGCTGTGCAGTTCATATTTGTTGTTATGCTGTCGCCGTTTTCAAGATTGATTTTAACTGTGATCATTCTATTTTCCTCCTTAATTCCAATTAAAATTGAGATGTTCGAAAGCCTTTTCAAGCTCGGTCGAATCGCTGCAAGTGTAGTCACCGATTGCACGGCCGTTCTTGTAGATGTTTCCACGATATACTCCGCTGTTAGGATAGAAAGTAACATCTACTCTATCAGCCTCGCCGATCTTGTCGTTATACCACATATCAATATTAATCATTGTTACCCCTCCTTTTTATATCTCGCTCAATCTTCTAACGTTCACAACATCCGAAGCAGCCCTTAAAACTGTGTTAGCGACTCTGTAACAGTTCATAACGTAGCAATCGAGCGCATAACTCCAAACTATGGAGTAATTCCAACCAAAACTACCGGCGTTATAATAAACTGTGTCGTTTGCATCCGGCAAGCTGTCGACATCATCGCACTTTGTAACGATCAACTTTTTGTTGCTCAAGAGGGCTTTAGCTTCTGCGTTTGTGATTCTTTTTTTCATAAAAATAACCGCCTTTCAAATTTACACTTGACAAGCGGCTTTTTATATGCTATATTTATAGATACAAACCGCTTGTATAAAGTTGTTGTTTGTGATTCGCCCCTGTTCCGTGCACGTCGTCAAACTTGCCACGGTTCAGGGTCTTTTTTATTCCGGGGTTTTATCTCTCCCACTGTTAATATTATACAACAATTATGTTACATTGTCAAAATCTCAAAAGATCATAGATCATAATATCACAACATATAGTGCTAATTTCACAATATATAACACGATATCTTGTATATAAAAGAATTTATATGTTTATATCTTTCTACTATATGCACAAATAGATATATATTCTTTTGTATATATTTATATATTATACTTATCAAGATAAAATATAAACTTATCCGAGAGTTGGAAGCTTTTCCGAATGCTTCCGCCCTGCTCTTCTCGGCAGCTTGTCCCCTGATCTGTTCGGCTTTGCTCGGAGCTGTTCCGAAGATCACCCCACCGAAGAGCAGAACCGCCCCCTTTTATATATCTTTATAAATATATCTATATCAGAATATATAAATAATAATATAATAATATCTTGATATATAAAACTATATACCCGAAGAGTTCAAGCCTCCTCGTTTCTCTTGATCTGCTTTGCTCCGCTGCTCTTGCTCCGATCCAATCAAACCCCAACGCCCGGATCTCTTTCCCCCCTCTCAAACTCTTCAAACGCCGTAACCTTTTCTATATTTAGATCAAGTATATATCTTTTTTCTTTTCTGAATTTAGATATATATATATTATTATATATATTATATATACTTAATCTTGATATCATTTTACTTTATCTCTTAATATAAATAATATCATAGTAATAATAATTATTATGTTTTATTCTTGATTTAGTTTTATTATTAGGATTTTTTATTGTGAAGGTTTAGAGCTTGGCAGCATTTACTAAATATAATTCTTTATGATATATATAATATATATTATACTTATCTTGATAAAGTAAACTATATCTGCACCGACAGAAGAGGAACAGACCCGGCAAGGCTTCCGACCTCGCCTAATATAACACAAGATATATTGTGTTATGTTAAATGTAACATAAATGCATCAATATCAAGCATTTATCATTCTTTTTTCTTTTTCTTCGATTTTGTTTTTGAGCTGCGGACAGATTGGAAGAGATCACTCGTTTTTCTTTCGGAAAGACTGTGCCGGGGGGGTGTGCGATTCGGGCGGTAGAGTTCCCTCGCAAAAATTTTTGATATTCTCTATAAGCGAAGACTCTTTTTCTTTTTTGATATATTTATTTTTATATAATATCAAGCAATATTATTTCATTTGAACGTGGGTTATGGTTTGAAGATGGAGATGATAGGTGCTGTGGGGCGTGGAAAAAGAGGTTTTTGTCGTAGTCATAGATGAGGGCGGTTTCTACAAGCGAGCGGAGTGCCGATGCTTTACTGCTGTAGAAATTGCTTGACATAAGTTCAGTGAGCTTTATGTTAAGATTAGGACTTATTTGCAGGCCTATTTGACAGGTGGGTTCTTTTTTTATGAATATTGGGGTGAAGTCGTCAGCTGTTTGCGGTTTGCACGGGATGTAGCGATAGTCTTTGGTGTAGTTGTATTTTAAGGCTATATTTGCAAGCATCAGGACGGTATCGTGGTTGCTTTTATTGCTTGCGAGGGCAATTTGGCGGATTTTATCGGCAGTTGAGCATTTGAAGGTGACGGTCATAGAGATAAGGTAATTGTGTGGTTGCTTATGCTTGGTATATGGCATAGGTGAATTCTCCTTTCTTGTGGGTGATTTTTACTCATTTTAGCTCAAATTCGGGGTCAAAAGTGGGTAATTTCACTTTTATTTCACTATTGTTGCACTTTTACTGCATTGCTATTTCATTAATAATGTGTTATTCTGTATGTAGAGAAATATAAAGATATTTCTTAAACCGTATTTTGAGCCTGCTGACATTCCACATAAACTTCCTCTTAATTTATTGTAAACGGCGGTTTTCCCCAAATACGCCGTTTATGCTGTCAAGGAGTGCATGAGCTTCAAGGCGGCACCAAATCTCCGACACCTGCCCTCCGTTAATAAACGGTCTTGCCATACAGGTCTGTCGGAGAAAGCATTTTGCCTATGCTACATAAAAAGGCATACGCAGGATTTACCCACCTGCGTATATTTTTTTGGTGAAGGTTCGAGTAGTGATATTCGGATTCAGGCTGCACCGATCATTTCAACGGTCGATGCAGTCATATTTACGACGGTCGCATAGGTTGCGCCGAGAGGTTTAGGACTTCTTTACTCCCGAGTTCTGCTGCAAATGCAGAAGCTGTCAACCTCATACAATTAACGGAACGGCTGTCCCGGTCATATCGGGTCGGCTGTTTTGTTTATTCGGTGAAATTTACGGAAGGACGGGTCTATGTTGAAAAAAATAACAGAAAAGCAGCGAATTGCTTGTGAAAAATGCTGTTATAGGGATAAAAACCTTGACAATATCGTATTCTGTCCGTATATTAATAGATGCAGGAAGACTGACAGGCCTGCTGAATACCACGTTATCAAAGCACCAAAAGGAGTTAAATACAATGACTGAAATAATACCGAATTTTTTCGTCGGGACTGTTGACGATTATGAAGGAATAAAGGAAAACGAGGATTTTTACAGTGTTATTGCTGCGAAAGAGCCTTATCACAGGAAGGCAGTAGGTTACAGCGGACGTTCCTGTGGAAAGGAACATCCCGAATATCTTTTTGCGGAGCGTGAACGCTGCCTTATATGCAATCTCGTTGATGTAGAGAACCCCGAGTGGATATCCCCTGTTATCATTTCAAGGGTATTGGATTTCATTGAAAATGCACTTGACAAGCTTGACAGGCAGGTGCTTGTCTGCTGCAATCAGGGTCACAGTCGTTCTGCTGTGATAGGTTTGCTGTATATGAAGCACAAAGGCTTTTTCTCGGGTCTTTCCTTTGAAGAAGCGGAAAGTCAATACAGAAACATTTATCCCGATTATGAACCTGCAGGCGGAATGAGAGGTTTCGCTTTACAGAATTGGGACAAGATATAATTCTACGATATTTGAACTTATAAAGACTTTGAACGGATGATATCCGTTTGAGGTCTTTTTTTATTATGCAAAGGCGGTGATGAAATGGCTGAAACGATAAGCTTTCCGAGAGGAAACAGCAAGGCCATAATTATTGAATTGAAGGTCGATGATGCGGCTTATACGCTCTCGCAGGGTGACACAGCTATCTTTACCGTCAAGGAACGCAAAGAAAAGGGTGTTCCTGTCAAGATGCAGAAGAAGCTGACTGCTGCGGACTGTGACCCGGACGGCAAAATAATTATAGAGATATCCCCCTCCGACACGGTGGACTGGCGCACAGGTGAGGACGGAAAGGAATATTACTGGGATTTTGCTGTCAAGTTTGCAAATGACGCATTTTACACGCCTGTTACTGACGGAGTACTTTTGCTCACTCCTGCTTTGGGCGAGATCGGAGATGTGACATAATGACAGATACAACGGAAATAACGGTCAATATTACTTCGGGTTCTCCGAAAATCGGCGCAAACGTTCAGACGGGCGGCGGTGCGATAACAAGTGCGGACAAGAGTTTTGTTTTCGAGCAGGCTTCGGCATCCGCTGTATGGAGTATAAATCACGGTCAGAACAAGTTCTGCTCGGTGACTATCGTTGACAGTGCAGGAAACGAAGTTGTCGGAGAAGTATGCTACATTGACAAAAACAATATTGAGATACATTTCAGCTCTGCTTTTTCGGGCAAGGCTTATTTGAACTAAAGATACGGAGGCGTTTACAATGTCAAAAACCATTCTTACGAATATTAATATGAATCAGAACGAAATACAGAATGTAGTCATTCAGAACCTTGCTGTTCCTCCTTCCGATCCGAAAGCAGGACAGATGTACTTTGACACGGTTTCAAATAAGATCAAGACTTGGAACGGTAAGAGATGGGTTGACGGCGGCGCGGATGTTCCTGCAAGGATCGTCGGTACTGTCGGAACAACGGGAACGGTAACGGTGCTTCCGTCTTCTGCTGTAAGTGTTGGTGATACATACATTGTTGTCACGGACGGAACTTACGATTCAAAGGCTGCGAAGATAGGAGATATGTTCATTGCTAATTCGACTACACCGACTTGGCTTTATGTTCCTTCGGGAGATGACGGCAATGTTTACAAGTATTCCTGCGAGAATCCGACCCTCACAGGCTCGGGCGGCGTTTGTGAATGGGATGTTACTCACAATCTCGGCAATCAGTACCCTATTGTACAGATTTACGATATCGCAAGCGGTGAAATGGTTATTGCCGATGTTGAAGCGGTTTCGACATCTGCGTTAAAGATCAGGATAAAAGCCGGTAATGTTGCGGAAGGAACATACAAGGCTGTAATTATGGGGTGATCGTATATGAGAAATGTTTCTCCTGTTACAAGAGAAGATGATGTTGAAAACAAGGGACATACTCATCCTTTTGACGGCATTACTGACATTCCTGCGTGGCTTACAGACGGCGGCATGGCTGTAAGCGGAGCTGATTCTTATACTTTTGATGATTCCGTGGATTATCCTTTGCTTGGGCTTAATATTTTTGGAAGGTCGGTGCAGAACGGCACACCTACTCCTAATGCGCCTATCGACATTGTTTCGGTGGGTGACAGCGGAAACATAACGATAACGTGTGAGGATCAGAATGGTTATTCGTTATCAGCAGAAATAACATCCGCTTTACCGTTATGCGGAATACCTGTTTCCGAGGGTGGAAACTACACCGACAGCAACGGTCAGCAGTGGATTTGTGATACGCTGGTTTACAATGCTGATAGCACAGGTAAAATTATAAAACGTATTAACAAGGCTATTCTAAACGGTAGTAGCGATGAAGTATGGGCATCCACGGCAACTGCAAATGGTATATCCACCGGCACAATTGACCGCAGATTCTATATATCAATGGCTGAGAATCTTAAACCAATAGCGTGGAGTAGCAATGATTTACCCTGTCAAATGATTCTGTGTGATTTGTATTCTGTTAAAACAAACAACGAAACGTATCGGAATGTGATGGGCGTTTCGGTTGACAGTGGCAGCAAGATAATCTTTTACGACAGTAATTATTGTACATTAACAGTCAATGAATGGAAAACACATCTTACAAGCAATCCGATAACTATCGCGTATCAGCTTGCAACTCCGTTTGAAATCGAGTTGACAGCTACGGAAGTGGATGCTTTAAGGACTTTACAGACGTTTGACAGAGTGACAAATGTATCAAATAGTGCAGGAGTAGAAATGTCTGTGAAATACTGCACTAACAAGGTTCTTTCGGAGTGTGTTATGCCGATTACAAAGGGCTTGCAGAAGCAGATAGATGAATTGAGAGCTGCTGTTTTAAGTTTGGGCGGCAATGTATAAATTTTGAGGAGGAAAATATTATGTTTAATCTTGGAACATTCATAAAAAATGGATTCATTTCGGCTGTTGGAAAAATGGCTGATTATCAGATCATTCTCAATGCTGCAGGATGGTTTGAAAAGGGTGTGCTTTCCGAAACTGATCTTGCGGAGATACAGTCGGCTATCGATGAAAAGAATGCTCGTATCGAAGCTGAACGTGCAGCTGCGGAAGAGGCGGAAAGCTCTGAACCAGTCGATGAGGTATCGGAATGATGTAAGCAAGCCGAATTACAGATTTTTTGAGAGGTGATATTATGGCATATCTTGTTCCAGATAGGATATACAACGCAAACGGTGTTACAGTTAAAGAATTTTTTCTGACAAAGCATAATCCGAATAAAATTGCTTTGCCGAGTAAGCGTGTACTGCCTTTCGGGGGTTACACGGTACATAACACCGATGGAATTAAGGTCAGCACACAGACTACAATGGCAGAGCAGTATGTTCGTGCGACCTATAACGGCAATATGAACGATGTGAGGGTACATTTCTACGTTGATGAAGTCGAAGCGTGGCAGGAGCTTCCGCTTGATTTTCAGTCTTGGCACGCAGGACAGAAGGGCAAGGCGGACGCCAACGGCTCACACATCGGAAATCAGGCGACTATCTCGATCGAGGTCATAGGAAACAGCACAAAGGCAGAGGACAATGCCGCAAGGCTTATTGCTTGGCTTATGCATACCTGCAAGGTAGGCACGGACAAGCTTTTCACGCACAACTACTGGTGCAACGTCAGAAACGGCAAAAAAGGCACGGTGGACGAGCTGAACAAGCTGCCAGACGGGTACAAAGGTTGTCCTGTGTACATTCGACCTCACTGGGACGAGTTCAAGGCGAAGGTTTCAGGATATCTTTCCGAGCAGGAGGAAAAGAATACACTGTACAGAGTTCAGGTCGGGGCTTTCCGCAGCAAGGAGAATGCGGAGATATATCTTGCAAGTGTTAGAAAGGTTTTTCCCGAGGCTTTTATTGTTAAAACGGAGGTTTAAATATATGAAAATTGACTGGAAAAGAAAATTATCTTCAAGAAAGTTCTGGGCGGCGGTAAGCGGTGTTGTTATCGCTTTGATGATGGCGTTCGGTGCTGATGCAAACTCGCAGGAAAAGGTCACAGGCGTAATTGCGGCAACGGGAACACTGGCTATCTATATGCTTGCAGAAGGCGGTACGGACAAGGCAGCTGTTGAAAAGAAAGATGAGGGCAAGGAATGACAACAGAAATTATTTCAGCTCTTATTGCTCTTTTTGGAAGTGCGATAGGTTCATTGGGCGGAATACTTATAAACACAAAGCTTTCAAACTATCGCATTGAGCAGCTTGAAAAGAAGGTCGACAAGCATAACAATCTTATCGAACGTGTTTATAAGCTTGAACAGGATAGTGCAGTTACCGAAGAGAAAATCAGCGTTGCCAATCATCGCATTGATGATCTTGAACACTTACAAGCGAAAGGCTGACGGCTTTCATGGCTCACATCATAGGAAATGTTTCGTTAAGCAGAAATGTTTACAGCTTGCCCGACATTGCAAAATTCGAGCGGATAAGCGATGAAAAGATCAAGAAGCTTATGGATGAAACGCTGAAAAAGACGGTTTTATCCTCGGAGAATCAATCTGCAACGGGTTTGAAGGCGTTTTTCAATGAGATAGGCCGTTACGACCCGAACGTCAATCTTTTTCTCACTCACAGGAGTTTATCGCCTTTTGCGAAAGGGATAAAGTTAGAGTTTGAAAGATGCTATAAGGGAAACAAAGAAATTCAATACGCTATGTTCTACATCGGCAAGAGCATTTATGACAGGTGGAGAAAGCGCAGGATCCCTTATAACAGCGATGCAAAGCCGAATATGAGTGAATACGGTTTGCCGAAGCTGGAAAACTCACGCTCGGTAAAGATAAGGAAATGTCCCGAATTCCTATATTTTGAGGATATAGTGAAGCAGTTGGGATTTACCGTTCCCGAAGCTATTCAGCTTGCCATAAATGAATATATGCAGCGGCATAGTGATGTTTTTGTAAATGTTCCTCATTCCGCAATGATTAACGAACGTGAGGTCAGGGAAAACAAGATGTCGTTGATATTTGCGTACATTGACCCGAATGTGACGAGTGCGGTTTACAAGACGCTGCAGCGTTACAACTCGGTAAACTGTCCTTACATTAAATTCTCGGATTTCGTTGAAACGGCTTTGGCGGAAAAGCTTGACAGGCTTTCCGTAAAATACACAGACCCCGAGCTTTACAAGGAAATGCTTGAATTGGAAAAAGCCGAAAATGAGTTTCTTTCGGAAACAGGAAAAACAGCGAGCAAAAGGAAGTGAAACCTATGTTAAAAAATAATATGCTTGTTCCGCAGAATGACATTGAAATGTCGGAGGAACAGGTTGAAGAAGCGAGGATATCCCTTATGCAGGGAACGCCAAACGCTTCTATGGTTTCGCTGCTTCGCAAAAATGTTGAAGAACGAAGGAAACAGCTTTCCGTACTTATTGATGAAAATAAGGTTCAGAGTTCGCAGCGTATAGCAGAAGCTCTTTGCAGTCTTGACGAGGTTCTTCTTGACGAGGAAGTTTTATCGGCTGTGAAGGAAGGTATCATAAGTTCAAAAGATCCTGCTAAATCTTACAATGAATTTGCAAAGGCTTCCACCGAGCTTTATAACAGAATGATGAAACAGCAGCTTTCATCGGCAAATCCCGATGCACCGCAGAATGCGAACAACAGGAAGTCGATAAAGGTTGCTGTTTTTGATTCATCGGGTGCGACTATGGTTTCGATAGGCGGTGATGATTGATGCCGAGAGGTGTTAATATCACAGGCAAGGAGCGTTATTCTGAACCCGAGATAAGCTCGAAGGCGTCTTCCGTATGCGCACAATGCGGAGCGACATTCAGGCAGGAATGGGACGATGAACGAGGGCGATACAGCGAGTTCAGAATGTGCCCGTCCTGCCGAGCGGCATACACGCCGCCGAAAGAGAGCCGCAAGCAGATTCGTCTTGACTACAATCCTCACAAATATCAGGCTATGGTACACAAAAGCGACAAGCGTTTTCGTGTTATAGCGGCAGGTGCGAGAGGTGGCAAGGACTACTGCTGCGTTGTGGAATTCTTTACATATCTTATGAAATGTGCGAATGAAGACCGCCCTGCAACGCTTGTTCCAAAGGTAATGGGTTGGATAATTGCGCCGACAGAAACTATCGCAAGGCAGAACTGGCGTGATTTGAAGCGAGTTATCCCGAAAGAGCTTATTGCAGACGAGAGCCGTTCGACAGGTCAGATGACACTCATAAACGGAGTTCTTATAGAGCTGCATTCGGCGTATGACCCGGAAAGTCTTGTTGCCGTAGGTTTGGACATTGTTCTTATCACGGAAGCGGCGAGAATAAAGGACCTTGAAACGGTATGGGATAACCTTGAAATGCGTCTTAACTCTCCGCACAAGGGCGTTGGCGGCAAGGGCGGTGTTGGTCTTATCAACTCCTCCCCTCTTGGAAAGAATTATTTCTACAAGATGTATCAGTTTGGGATAAACAGCAAGCAAAATCCGCTGTACGACCCCGACTGGGAATCGTTCCATTGGACGACCTGGGACAATCCTTATATGGCTGCAAAGGGCGATGAGGTCAAGGCGAACGGCAAGACTTACAGAGAGAATTTGAAAAACAGAATGTCCGATTCACGATACAGACAGGACATTATGGGAGAATTTCTCTCAAACAAGTATGCTGTTTTCCCCACGTTCGACCGATGTCTTGAAGCTGTTCCCGAATTTAAGACGAAAGAGGAACGGCAGAATTACATTGAAGAATGGCGAAGTCCGAAGTCTTTTATGACATATTCGATAGGTTATGACCCTGCTTCGATAGGTGACTCCCCTGTTCTTTGGGTCATGGAAAATGAAACGGGAAAGATAATGCAGTCCGTTTCTATGGACGGTTATGGTTGGACGGCGCAATTTGACTGCATAGCGATGTATTCTGCTCGCTACAACGGAGCTGTTGTCAAGTTCGGACGGACCGGTCACGAAACCGTGAACAGTCAGCTCATGGAAAGAGGGATCTCGACCGTTCCTATAAATGAACAGGGAGCAAACAAGGGAAATCTTGTTGAAAACCTTGCAAGAGTTGTTGAGAACCGTCAGATGATAATTCTTGATGACAAATCGGAGATGACGGAAAGGATAAAGGTTGAGTTTTCCGATTATGTGAGGGACAGAAAAGGAAATACAATTGTATATCACAACGGCAGTTCGGGAGATGGTCACGATGACCACGTTTCGGCTGCTTATTTTGTATTCTCCGATACAGAAACCATTAACACGGCTTTGCCGTGGTGCGGTCTTATCGGCGGAGCATAACGGAAGGGAGGGAAATCGTCAAAATGCCTTTATTTTCAAAGAAACAAAATGAAAAGCCTATATACATAGGCAGAGCTTCGGAAGTTTCAACATCAAGGACTGAATACTCACCCTTCCGCACAAAAGGAACAAAGCTTTTGGATCGTTTGCGCAGCACTTACGACATACACGATGCGATCGACCTGCTTGTTAAAGAGCATCCCGACACTTCGATGGGATATGCTGTACTGCAGAGCCTTGTCAATCAGGGCGGACACATTGAATTTACTTCCTGTTCAGCTGCTTCGTCGGCAAGAATACTCCGTGAATGGAATGAATTTGCGGAACGGGTGAACGAGGTCAATTCTAACGGGTTGGACGGTTTGCTCGTTCAGCTTCACGGATATGATTTTCGGAGCGGCGGAATGTGTTGTGAAGTCGTTGTGAATGCTGATTGCACGGACATTGAGGACGTATATCCGATAGACCCACGCTATCTGAAATGGAAGCTTGAAGAAAGAGGTGGGAAACAGGTATGGATTCCGTATCAGTGCGTGAATGGCAAACAGATCGACCTTTCGGGGGCAAATCTGATATGGATTCCGTACAATCCCGATGGAACGCCCTGCGGTTCGCTTCTTTTTGCACCTGCAGTGGCGGCGGCTGATATGCAGCTTGAATTTCTGAACAGTTCGCAGGTCGTACTTTACCGAGTAGGCACGCCGAGATATGATATTACGCTCGACAGAGAGAGCCTTATCAAGTCGGCACCGCCCGATGTTGCTGCGAATCCTGCGAAGGCGAATGAATACATACAGAAAACTTACGATTTGGTAAGTGCGAGCTTTGCAAGTCTTTCCGCTGAAAACGACATTATTCACACAGACGATACGAAGATAAGCACGATCGGCGGTGACAGTTCGGCATATTTTCAGGGCATTTCCGCTTATGCAGATGTTATTGACGTTCAGATGATGAACGCAGTAAAAACGTTAGGAACTTTAATGAACAGGCGTTCAAGCGGTTCCTATGCTTTATCGACAGTCGAATTCAAGGTTATTGTTGATATGATAGAACCTCGTCAGCGAGCGGAAAAACGGCTTGTAGAGAGCATAGCAAGGATATGGCTTCGGGTTCACGGCTACAATTCAAGCGTTACTTACACGCCGAATCCGATAGAATGGCAGTCGATGCTTGACAAGGTTGAATTCAATCTGAAAAATGAAGAATTCTATCGCCGTGCCGATGAATACGGCTACATTTCGCCCGATGATGCGGCTCAAAAGGTAACAGGTGCTGAAAAGGCTTTCACAAAACGTGAAGGCTTTTTTGCATATATATCAAAGCTTTTAAGCAAAAACGATGAAAACAAAGGGAGTGATGAATAATTGAAATACGGAAACGTGGCAAAGTCGGAGGGCGGCGGACAGGACCTCTATTCCCCCGAAATAATGGCAAAGGTGAACAAATTCACACGCCGGGAACTTACGGCTGACGAGGTTTACATTTTCCCTGTTGTCATGTGCGACAATGAGCTTGACCGTGACAATGAACATTTTACCGTTGAAGCTTTAAATCAGCTTGCGGAAAAGTTCATCGGAAAAACAGTAATTTGCGACCATTCGGCAAAAAACGCAAATCAGACGGCGCGTATTTTCAGCACGGAAGTAGTTCACACGCCTTCTGTAAAAACCTTTGACGGTCAGGATCTTTATCAGCTGACAGGCAAGGCTTATATGCTGAAAAATGAAAGCACACAGCCTATCATTGACAACATTGAGGCAGGTATTTACAAGGAAGTATCTGTAAACTGTGCCGTTGCTTCGCAGAAATGCAATATCTGCGGACAGGAATACTACGGCGGCGACTGTATTCATTTCAGAGGTCGTATGTACGACAGCAAGAAATGTGTTCTTGCACTTTCGGATGTTACGGACGCTTATGAGCTTTCGTTCGTTGCCGTTCCTGCACAGCCGGGTGCAGGAGTCACAAAATGGTATACAGGCAATGATGCCTTAAAAGAGAAAGGAATGAATAAAAACATGAACGAGTACGCAAAGGTTAAACCGATGCTTGCCGAACTTGGTGTTGACCTTGACGGCATTGCAAAGTCGGAAGGCAAGACAGAAAACGAGCTTCCGAGTTTGGAAGCTATCCTCACAGCGGTAAAGAAGAATCTTTCATCGAAGAATGAAGAAGCTTTCCTCACGGCTGATGCGGTCAAGTCGGCCGCAGGCAAGGACATGACAAGTGATGAAGTCATCGAACTTATCAAGAGTGCGAATGAATCTGCGGAAAAGGCAAAGCTTTATGACGAGATCAAGTCAAAGGCTATCGACAATGCGATCAAGAGCGGTGTCAAGGCGAAGGGTGAAGCTTTCGCCGATGAGCGTTACCGCAAGATTTTCGCAAGCTTCTCTGTTGATGAAGTCAATGCACAGGCTGACGAATGGGAGAATGAAGCGAAGTCGCTTATTCCGACAGGAAGAAAGTCCGAAGATTCAAGAGCTGATAACGATTTTGAAAAGTCGTATATCAAACCAAACCTTAATTTCTAAAAAACGGGAGGTAAAAAACTATGGCAATCAGAGATATTATCGGTAAAGCCGTAACCATCACAGGCAACGATGAGGTTGGCTACGGCAGTGAAGGAAATGCTGTATTCGGCGTTGTTACACAGGTCGAAAAGGCAGGAAACATTAATGTTTATCCGCTCGGCTATCAGGATGCAGTCGGAAGCGCAACATTCAAGCTTGCATCTGCAACAGTCACTGCGCTTGATTCCAATGCAAGCGGAGATTATGTTGCGACTGTAAAGTTTGCACAGATGATCGAGAATGTACCTATCACCGGTACGACATCAAAGCAGCCTTCCGCCGGCGGTGCAGTTGCTGTTGACGGTGCAGGCGGACTTGTCAAGCTTGATTCTCTTGCTACTGTTGTTCCGCTCAATGCGGTCGCAACGGCGGTTGACAAAACCGCAAAGACAGCGACTATCAGAATTCTTTAATTACAAGGAGGATAAAAAACTATGGGCATTATTATTTCCAATGACATCATCAAGGAAGTTCACAGGACAGGTCTTTCCGTTTCAAGCGTTCTCGAAAAGACTTTTGCAGAGGAGCTTTCCAAGAAGAGAGATTCCAATCCTGCTTTGAAGAACGTTTCGGCTACAAAGATTGCTCTTCTTGAAGCAGGTATTGACGGCAGTTCCAGAATTGAGAAGCTTTTCACCACCGATGACAACGACCTTCTCTTCCCTGCTTATGTCACAGACCTTGTTGATCAGACTGTGAGAAACAGCGATATTATGAACTATCTCGTTTCCGATGAAACAGGCATTGACAGCACTGTTCTTAAAGCACCTACTCTTGATCTTCTTTCCGAAGAGAACAAGAAGAATCTCAAAAAAGCAAGAGTGGCAGAGGGTGCTGAAATCCCTGTTCGCAAGGTTACTATCGGCTCAAAGACCGTTGAGCTTTACAAGAAGGCTATCGCAATGTCACAGAGCTACGAATCTCTTAAATATTCAAGGATCGATGTTGCTTCCAAGATGTTAAGAGCTGTTGCAGGTGACATTGTAGGTCAGAATATTGATGAGGTTGTTTCAACTCTTGAAGGCTGCAACATCAAGACGCTCGGAACAACCGCAACTGCAAATACTGTTACTGCCGTTGAGCTTTTTGAAGCTTGCATCGATTATGCGTTCAAGTACGGATATGCGCCTACTACCATCGTTGCCGGTGATGAAATGTTCAAGTCTATCGCACAGATAACCTATAACACCTCGTTTGATTTCGGCGCTAACTCAAAGCTTATGATCGAGATCCCACAGCTCAACAACATGAAGATCTCCCTTGTCAAGGCAAACGTATCGCAGAAGTCAAGCAAGAACAGAGCGCTCGTTTACAACAAGGATATGTCGATACAGCGTTTTGTTGCAAACGGCAGCAACATTTCCGAGGTTCAGAAGAACATTTCGAATCAGACGCAGCTTTCCACACTTTCCGAAATCTCGGGTTACGGTTCTCTTATCGAATCGGTCGGAGAGATCGTATCTGCATAATGATAAAAATCGGGCGAACGGCTGAAAATAAACAGTCGTTCGTCTTATTTATTGGAAGAGAGATGATAATGAATGGCTGAAACTGAATTTTCAAGCAGAGTTTGTATGCTGCTGTCAGCTGACAGTTCGTTATTCACTGCTGAAATAATTGAATCGTTCGATTTCAAAGGGACGGCTGAAATGCTTATCAAAAAGGCTGTTCCCGATTATGACGAGATTCTTTCGGGTGATGACAGCAGGAGAAAAGAGCTGCTCGAAAGCTGCGTTGCTGTTCAGACGGCCATTCTGCTTTCTCCAAATGTACGCAAGGAGCAGATAAAGGTTGAACAGACAACTCATGCAAAGGTTGAATATTTTGACAATTCCGCTTTTGATACGCTTGTTGACAATCTCAAATTAAGGCTAAACGCTTTATATGATGAGCTTAACGGGACTGAAAGCGTGGGACTTCCGCTTGTTTCGCTTACCAATTCCGAAAAGCGTTTTCACGGGGCAGGTTTTGATATATGACAGCAAATTACGGCATAGTGAACAGGCTTGGCGAAAGCATTGTTTTTGAAGAGCTTGGTAAAGAGATAAAGGCAAGCTTGAAAGGCTCGACAAATGCTACATACAGTCTTGCAAACAGGGCGTATTACATCGAAGGTCAGGCTTTCAAGGGAAAATACTGTGTTGGTGACTACTTCCGCAGGAAATGCGAGAGAGAAAATGTTTACATGGTTTCGACCATAAATTCAGAACCGCTTGCACAGGATCTTGTTTACTTATTTGCGATGAGATGCAATGCTGTTATTACGATAATGCGATACAAAGGCAGGCAGAACGATGAATACGGCGATGTAAAGGATATTTTCGAAGAGGTTTACAAGGATATTCCCGTTTACCGCGATTTCACGACACGCTCGGGCAAGCAGACTAATGACGGTCTTATCGATCAGGCGATATACACTCTGGTACTTCCGCACAGGTTCATGCTTTCCGAAAAGGACCGTATTATTATGAAAACAAACATCGGCGGCGAATACGCTGACAGGGCATATTACGTTGAAAACATCGGAAATGCTCTTGCCGAATACGGCGGTGAAGGCATTGACACGGTGCAGCTTTCGCTTGATACACGTTCTTAAAGAATGAATTATTAAAAGGAGTCTGTTTATATGAAAAGTCATTTGAGAAATTACAGCTTTGAAGACTATCGCAGAGAGGTATTCGGCGGCGAAGAAGCTATGCTAAAAAATGTTCGTGCGGCTTTGAAGGCTGACCCGTTCTTTCTTACGGACGGGATAATTCTTGCACGTTTGCACTCCGACATTGCACGGCGAAAGTCGGAAGATATGGAGTTTATGATCTACAGCAATGATGAAGCGCAGCGTGAGAATTTCAGGACTTACGCCTTTTTAAATCTTCTCGGTTCGATATGTCATGCTTTGGCTTCGAGGTCGAAAAGTGCGGTATATTCCTCTTACGCATCGACGGACTGGTTGAAAAAGTCGCAGGAATACTATTCAAAGGCTGATATTCTTGAGATCTCTTGGAGGAACGGCAATGGCGGTAAAACCAAGACTGACGTTTGACTATTCGAAAGCTGCTGCAGGTTACATGACGGCGGTACGGAGGGCGGCTGACAAGCTTCTTGAAGACCTATACGAAGAGATAAATGGAAAAATGGAAACTTCGGAAGGTAAAAAGGACTTGCAAAAGATGACCGAGAATGAGGAAAGGATATTCCGCAGGAAGGTCATAGGCTGCGCTGATGCGATAATGGATTCATACGGCACAGGCTCGGAGATGGACAAAACAAATCCGTTTTATATGAGCTATCGGCATTCTTCTTTATGGAATGTTTCAAGGCGTGGCACTGCTGCCATTGTAGGACGTCACAAGGGTTTTTACATAAACATTTACGGGCAGAAACGCTATTCAACAGGCAGACGTGAAGGTGTAAATATCGAGGATTATTACAAACCTATTTCACCGTCATACGCTTTTCAGAGGGCGGAAACTTGGTTCACAAAGGGCAGCAAGGTCAATGAGGTGCTTTCCTTATATCTTTCGGAGTACGTCAAGGGAATGTATCAGTATTTTGATTACAAATAACTATCTTGAAAGGGTGATATTATGCCGATAACGCCGTTTTCGGACAGGCTTGCGGTGATTGACATTATTGCCGGAGATCCTTATATACAGAGTCTTGGTTTTTCTCGTGACAAGATATACAACACGGCTTATACCAACGAAAAGCTTGAAAAGGACACACGGCAGATATTCGTTTTCAACGCTCAATCGGATGAAGGCAGGACGGCTATATATATTTCACCCGTTATTGAGATAGATATTTCTGTTCCTGTTGCGCAGTCAAGCAAGGCTTGTCTTGCAGCAGAACAGGTCATTGCCCTGCTGTCGGGGCGTGAGATAAACGGACATACGGCTTTTGAACTTATTGCTCCTTCGCCTGTCAATCTCCCCTGTCAATTCGGATTTGAATGTATCGGGATTCGCTTTCGGTACAATGCAACTGTGTTTAATACAGTCAAGACGGTTTAAGCTGTTTTGGCTGTTATTTTTATAACTTTTTTAGAAAGGAAATGATTCAATGGATAAGAAAAAGGCTTTTAAGACCAAAACGAGAATCTTCCCGAAGGCAGGATTTATCGTTCTGACAAAGATCCTTGCGGACGGCACGGAGTCCAAAAATCCCGAGGACATCTACACTTCGGATGCTGCTATCATTCAGTCGGTAACAACGAAGTATTCCGTTTCGACCGAAAAAATGGAAGACGGCAACTCGTTCTTCGCTGCGGCTGAACACGCTACGGGCGTTGACGCTTCTGCAGATGTTGTATTCAACACATTTGACCCGAAGCTCTGGGAGTTCGCTGCAGGTGCAAAGAGTGCAACCGTTGAGAACGACTACTACCGTGACACCGCCGAACAGTACAAGATCCCCGAGGACGGTGTTGTCAAGCTCAACGCTTCGGCACTCAAACCCGAAAGTGTTGTTCTTGCGAGAATGGCAGACGGCACCGACTTTACAATGGTAAAGAACGCTGAACCCAAGCAGGGTGAATTCACCGTTGATTATACAACGGCAACGCTTACATTCAGCAAGGATGACAAGGACGTCGGTATTTACGTTACCTGCTACAAGAAATCGGCACTCGTTACAACTGCGAGCATTCCTGCTGTTCCAAAGATGAGCAAGTTCAAGCTTGAGCTTATCGGTGAAAACTGCGATAAGGATGAAGTTGACAACGTTGCAGATAACTTCGTTATCTCGAGAGTAACTCTTTCGGGTGATATTCCGCAGCCGCCAAGACAGAAGAACTACGGCTCGGTTACATACACATTCGGTATCGGCAAGCCGGGTGTTGGTGAGAATGCTATTGACTGGAAGTCTGCTGTCAAGTCCGAGCGTTCAGCTGATGATGCTGCACCCGATGCAACACTTTCGACTCTTTCGCTCGGAAGTCTTTCTCTCTCCCCTGCTTTTTCAGCTAATGTGACCGAATACACAGCTGAAACAAGCAATTCCACCAACACTATTACTGCAACCGCAACCGACAGTTCTGCTGTTGTTGAGATCAAGAATGGCGAAACTGTTATTTCAAGCGGTTCTTCCGCAACTTGGAGTGAAGGCGATAACACCGTTACTATCAAGGTAACAAACGGTTCGGCTGTCAAGACCTACACCGTAACGGTAACAAAGTCTTAAACAGACACACAACAAGACATATCCCCTCGCAGGAATTACGCCTGTGAGGGGAATCTTTTTAAAAAGAGGGAAAAAATGAATAAAGAAAATAACTCGTTTGATGAAAAAGAGCTGTTATTTGAGATATACACGTTCACAGCTTCAAACGGTAAGATATATTATGTTAGACCGGCAACTGTCAAAGATACAATGTCGCCCAACAGCGAATTCACGAAAAAACTTGATTCTGTCGGTGTTCCTGTCATAGCATCGGGCGGAAACCCACGTCTTTCCTGCATGGCTGTTATGAGGGATGAAAAGCGTAGGTCGGCTTTATCCGAGATAATCGGAAAATATGTGACAGATGAAAACGGTGAACCTGTTGCGCTTGAGAGCTTTGAAAATGACGGTTTCACTATTGATGATATTGTTCTGCTTATAAAGAGGTTCGCAGGAATCTCGGGGTAGACAAGTCACAGCCGAAAAATGACGGCGGCGGCTGTGACGATAACAAGGGCGGAAGCTGGGTGGCTTTCTTCGCAGGACTTTTAAAAGAGCGAAGCATGAGCTACGCCGAGATACTTTCCCATTCTTTGCCGTTTCTTGAAGCTATCAGCAGCGAGATAAACCGAATACGCATTATCGAGGCAGGCGGAGATCCCGACCGTGACTATGATGAAGAAAATAAAAACGGCACGGAAAATGAATACTCCGTGCCGGATGATTGCGGTGAATCGGATGCTGTTTTTTATGGGACTTTGAATGAGTTGTTGAGGTGATGGAATCCTTAATAGTATAAATATTTTAAATCATCATCCGAAATTCTAACGGTGCTGTCATCTGAATATTCAATAAGAATATTTTTTATAACAATTTTTTTTGCGGTTTTATTATATAAAACATTTTCCCATATAGATCCGTAAAACTTATCAACCTCTACAGGTTCTTTACCCAGTTTATATTCAAATACTTTAGATTTTAGTGATCCTCCACCAGAATATACCGGACCAGTTATCTTTAACCCAAACGATGATTTATCCGTTATTTCGCAAGATATTAAATCACCAACGCCATTATATACTTCAACGGTAAATGTTATATAGTTTATTGTTTTATCAGAAGTGTTTTCCCACGATATTTGTATATCTGCACCGCCTGCACTATCCACCTCTGAAACTATGGATTGATAAATTCTTAATGTATTGCGCATCTTGTCTTTGCGCTCTTTTTCTCGATCCTGCTGTTCTTTCTTTTTCTGGTTCGCAACTCTGATTTTTGCTGTTTGGTATAAATCCAAAGCTGCTGAATATTCTTGGCTATCTGGATGATTTTCATAGAGCTGTTCAGTCAAGTAAACAACATTTTCATATTTTTCCAAAAAGAATGCTTCTCTGATACGTGACAATTGAATTCCTGCACTATTTTTATATGTTTCATATTTATTTTCCAATTGAGCAATCTGTTCATCTTTTTGTGAAAGTTCATATTGATATTGTTCAACCTGATTTTTCAACTCTTCGTATTCTTTATCGCTTACGCAACCACAAAATAAAATTGCACAAGCCAATATAGATAAAAGAAGCTTTTTCATATAAATATCCCCTTTTGTAGATTTATTTGAATTTATGATACTACAAAAAGACGTTAAAGACAACAATTAATCAGCAATTTTGTTGTATTTTACAATAAAAATAACATAAATTTGTTAGTTTTTACATATTGACTTTTTGTGCTAACAAATATATAATTATTGTTAGTACAATAAGTGAGGTGAGAAAATGTCGCCACGTACAGGCAGACCTCCGAAAGAAAACACTTTAGATACTCGCATTCAAATTCGAGCTGATAAGCAACTTGTTGAAGATTTAAACTACTGTTGCGAAAAATTATCATTAAATCGAAGTGATGTAGTAAGAATGGGTATTCAAAAGGTGAAAAAAGAGGTTGAAGAAAAAAAATAACGTGTTGCCGCCACTACCAATGAACGCAACACGCTATTCCACCCAAATCACAGAGGATTTGTTAAATCCATTATAACATCTCCTCTGTGAAAAGTCAATATTTTTATGGAGGTATTTTTATTATGGAAAAAATGTTAAAAGATATTTTCTTCAATTATTCGGATACTCATTCGTTGTATGCTATTGAATCCGAAGCCAAGATAAAGGACGAGAACGACGAGGTAATGGAACTGCTTTCCTCTGAAATGCAGGAAAAATATTTGCACGTTCTTGATTCAAGTGTTGAAACAGCGTTCTTCCATGGCTTCAAGTGTGCTATGCAGCTTGTTTTACAGGGGGCAGCAACGAAATGAATGATTTACAGATTTTCTCAAATCCCGAATTTGGTTCGGTAAGGTGCATTGAAAAGGACGGCGAAGAGTGGTTTGTCGGTAAGGATGTTGCGCTTGCTTTAGGATATAAAAACCCCCATGATGCTTTATTCAAGCACGTTGATGAAGATGATAAGGGGGTAGCGAATTGCGACACCCTTGGTGGGACACAGAAAATGACCGTAATCAACGAAAGCGGTTTATACTCGCTTATCATATTAAGCGAACTCCCGAGCGCAAGGAAATTCAAAAAATGGATAACCTCGGAAGTCATTCCCTCGATTCGCAAAACGGGCGGTTACGGTGTTCCGCAGATGTCGCAGAGCGAGCTTATCCTTAAAATCGCACAGAATAATGTAGAGCTTGAACGCAGGATAGCCGCCGCAGAGAATGAAACAAAGGCAGTTTCGGAAAAGCTTGACAATGCTCTCGATGTTTTCACTTCCCCTACTTCGGATAACTGGAAGGATGAAATGAACCGAATTATCAACAGAATGATCGAGGAAAACAATCTGAACTACGGTCTTTTCAGGCGCAAGCTGTATGACGAACTTGAACAGACTGCAAGCTGTGATCTCGGTTCAAGGCAGAAGCGGCTTCGTGGGCGAATGGAAAAGGCAGGAGCTACATACGCTGAACGTCAGGCGATCACCAAAATTGACGTTATTTCCCGTGATGATAAGCTGAAAGCCATTTTTGACGGCATTGTTCGGAAATATATGGCGAAATACGTAATTAGTGCTGAATAAATATAATGGAGGAGTTTTTATGGAAAAATTGAATAATACGGCAAAGGAACTAAACGAAATTGCCAAGGATTTATCCGACCTTATAGATACAGACATGGTTGAAGCAAGTTTGAAAGTCGACCAAGTACGCTCTATTGTTACGATGGCTGACGCATTTGTAAATTTTCATGGAAACACTTACGAAAACATTCAGCTTACAAATTGCTTTAATGCCATGCTTTCTGTCATTGAGCTTTGGGACATAAAATGCGACGCGATAGTTGATAAGTTGAGTAAAATGAGTTACAGACTTGACGGTATTGCTTGATTTTATCCGGCATAAGAGAAGAATCATTGAACAGATAACAAATAAAAGCACTCCGAATGGGGTGCTTTTTCTATTCCACTTGATTTTGAGGGGTTAGGACTTCCGACAGTTGGCAGAATTAATCAACTTGTTGGCAAACTCGGTTGATATATCAACTGATACATCAATTGATACATCAACTATGGTTGCTATCTTGTGAAAATCCTGTTGATTTCACGAGATAATCGCAAGTTATAGGCAAGTCAAAGCAGCTCACTTATTCGGGAATTCCGAACAAGTCGGGATTTCCGACAAGTTGACAGCAAGTTAAACCCGTCGAAATCGACCCCTTTAGCAAGTTAAACAAGCGTTATGTTTCCGACATTAATTTCGGGAACATAGCGTTTATTTTTATGCTCAAAGCAGAAAGGAAAATATAGTTATGAAAGAATTCATTATGAAAACGATAAGTTCGGAGAAGTTCTTCCCCACTCTACTAATTTTGTTTGATGTCGGGGCGGCGATAGTTTTTGCAAAGCACAGGGACTGGCGGAAGGTCATTTACTGGATTGCGGCGGCTGTTCTCAATGCGGCGGTTACTTTTTAAATGTTTATAGACGGCTTTTGCCGTTATTTTTATACCTATTAAAAAGGAAGGGTGTTTTATATGGCAGATAGTGTTACTTCACAGGTTCAGCATATTACTGCGCTGGACTTTGATATGACAAAGGCGTTACAGCAGCTACAGGAATTGCAGGATAGGTTCAATGCTGTTACGCAGGAAATTGCGAGCAGGAATTGGACAATAAATGCTGTAATTAATGGCGATGAGGAACTTAACAGGCTGCAGAATCAGGCTGCATCGGTCGCAAGTCAGATAAACAATCTTGAAACTGAGATCAATAATTATAATACCGTCATCGTAAATAACTTTTCACAAGTAAACCAAGAATTAAATCAGACAGCAAATACTTTTAATGTTGCTCGAAATGCGGCTGATAATTACCGTGACGGGTTGGATGATACCAATAATGCGACAGACGGTCTTAACAATACTACAAGCACGCTCATTTCTACGATTGAAACAAGACTTGTTTCCGCTCTTTCACAGGCGGCGAAGGCAGGATATGAAGCTGTTAAGTCAACGGAAGATTCGATGGTTGAGATTGGTCGTGTGCTTGACACGACTGCTTCCGAAACGGAAACTCTCCGAGGTTCGCTTTTTGAGCTTGGAAATGAATACGGACGTTCGTTTGAGGATGTTTCCGATGTTGCGTTACGCTTTGCACAGGCAGGCTACAATATGAATGATACGATAAGCAATACAAAGGCTTTGCTTCTCGGTATGAACACAGCTGAACTTGAAGCAAGCAGCGGAACTACAGAGCTTATCGGTATTATGTCGCAATGGGGTATGACTGCGGATGAGCTTGTGACTATCATTGATAAGCTGAATTACACGGCTGATAACAATGCTATCACAACACAGGATCTTGCGGATGCGCTGTTAAAAGCTTCGTCTATGGCCAAGACGGCAGGAATGAACTTTGATGATACGGTCGGAGTTCTCACGGCTATGAAGGTTGCATCGGGTGCAGCCGGCAAGGAAGTCGGCAATGCGTTCAAGTCCATTATTGCATACATACAGCGCCCCGAGAGCTTAAAGCTTTTTGACAATATGGGAATTGATGTATTCAAGGACAAGGTAACGGGTGAGCTTCTTCCGATGATGGACATACTGAAAAGTATGACCGAGAAATGGAACGGCAATCAGGAAGAGATGCTTAACACGCTTATCAAATCGGGCGATGCGGCGCAGATGATGTCCGAGGAATGGGCGATCGCAACAGATACGCTTGATGAATACAATCAGTATCAGGAAGCTGCTGCGGCTGCTACCGATAAGGCAAATGATGCGGAATCCCGTGCACAGGCACAGGCGGCGGCAGGTGTATTCAGAAGAAACTACTACATTGCTTTAATGGAGAACTTCAACAAGGCGATTGAGGTTTCGGCTGACCTTATAAATTCCGAGGGACATTCTGCGGCAGAAAACGCCCGTTATATGGAAACGCTGACGGCAAAGACAGAGCAGCTTGTTGTTTCACTTACGGAGCTTGCAGTTGCGGCCGCTGATGCAGGACTTCTTGATCTTGCAAAGTCGGCTATTGATACGGCAACGGCTATAACGAAATGGACTACGGAAACCAAGAATTTTATTCCAATATTATCAACGGTCAGCGGCTTGCTTATTACTATAAAATCGCAGAAAATAGCAGAGGAATTTAATGCAATAGGCGGAGCTTTAAAAAATACAGGTAAATCATTTATTGCCGGCATAAACGCTATAAGAGGAGTTGAAACAGCTGCATCGGGTGCTACTGCTGCCGCAAGCGGTTTGAGCAGTGCTCTCGGAGTATTTGGAATTGCATTAACTGTATTTAATGGAGTTACTACAGCTATAAATGCTTATAAACAGAGTATAGAACAGGCTCGACAAGAAACTATAGACGCTGCCGAAAGTGAAAAGGAGAAATATGAGATTCTCGAACAGTCGAAAAATATATATGATGAGCTTTCCGAAAGATACGAAGAATTAAGGACAAAGACATATCTTACCGCGGAAGAGGAAACAGAGCTTGACAATATAACAGCACAGCTTACGGAAACACAGGACAAGCTCACAGAAGCTTATAGAAGTCAGGCTGATTCTATTGATCTTATTAACGGGAAACGCGATGAACAGATAGAAAAGCTCAATAAACTGAATGAAAAAGAGCTTCAATATCTGCGCAATACACAAAAAGAAGCTATAAAAGCTAAAAAAATAAAAAATAATCAATCTGATACCGTGGTAACAGGTCAGTATGAATTGGAAGACCAAAGCGGATTGGATTCGATAATCAGTTCAAATTTTAATGTACTGAACGGCGCAAAGTTCACAATATCAGAAAGCTTCGGAAAATCAAAAATCGAGGTTCAAGCTACCACCGAAAGCCTTGAAGACCTAAAAACTGTTCTTAAAGAAATAGAAGAATCCGGCGGTAAAAACACCGCTGAATGGTCAATGTTTTACGAAGCTATAAGAGGGGTTGAGTCTGAACTTCAAAATACAAAGGACTTATACGCCGACCTTGCGGAAACAGAGTTTTCACTTTATAGCATTGAAAATAATTTTGAAGATGTTGGTCGTGAGGGATATCTTGATTGGAGAAATGGACTTCTTGAGGCTGCCGAAGGTGATACGGAGCTTGAAAATGCTTTAGCGGAGCTGTTTGCAAAGAAATATCCGAAGCAGGACTATCTTGCTGATATTGAAGCCACGAAAAATATGACGACTGCCGAAAAGGCATACTATTTTGCAAAGAAAAACTCTGCAAATGTCACGGAGTCATCGGCGAAAGCTGCAAAGACATACTCAAAGGCCGCAGAAGAAACAGCCGAGGTCATCGGACTTACTGATGAAGAACTGAAAAAGCTTGCAAGCACAATTTCCGATGCTGAAAGCAACATTACCGACCTTAACAAGTATATGGAAACGCTTGCGGAAGGTAACGGGCTGACGGCGAAGGAAGTAATGGAGCTTTGCGAAACTTACGGTTTGCTTGCAGATCAGTTCACGCTTACGGAAAAAGGCTACACTATTGAGGTATCGGCGCTTGAAGAACTTCGTGACAAGCAGATAGAAACTGCTGTTACGGCTCGTCTTGAACAGGCAGGATATACGGAAGAGGTTGTAGCCAATATTTTAAAGCGAATTCAGGCTTATTCCGATGAGGTCAAGGGAATTTCCTCTGTTGCGGATGCACAATTGGCACTTGAAAAGCTGAAGCTGCAGCTTTCCGACACACAATCGAATGTACATATCAGTTCGCCGTATGAAGCGAAACAGTATGGAGAACAGGTTGACGATCTTCGTGAACTTATAGGTCAAACAGAAGGATATGCCGAAACGCTTGAATACCTTGACAATTTGCAGAATGATTTGTATAAAAATCTCGGAAAATCATTCAGCTATAATAAAAAGGAAACCGATGAAGCTGAAAAAGCTGCCAAAGAAGCTGACAAGGCTTTCAAGGCTCTTGTTGAATCGATAGAGCGGCTTGGCGAAATGGGTGTTTACTCTTTAGAGGAAACCATTGACAAGTTCGAGGAGCTTCGTCACACTGCAGGCTACACGGAAGATCAGATCAAAACCATTGAAGACAAGCTTCGTGAGCTTTACGAAAGTCAGATAGACGAACATCTGAAAGCAGCCGAACAGGAAAAGAAGGACTATATCGATTCGGTAAAAGAAAAATACGATGCGGACAAAGAAGCTCTTAAAAAACTCCTTGAAGAAGAGATGGATATGTTCAAGGAACAGCAGGAGGATGAACTTGACGCTCGTAAGAAATACTGGGAAGATGAGCTTGACAATCTGAAAGCGAACCTCAATGCACAGATAAGCGCTTCCAAAAAGGCCTATGAAGCCAAGAAAAAGCTTGCCGAAAAATCATACGACAGTCAGAGAGAAGCTCTTGAAAGCCTTCGTGATTATGAGATCGAAAGCATAAAATCTTCCTACAACGAACAGATACGCGCTTTACAGAAAATCAAGTCTGCACGTCAGGCTGATCGTGATGAGGATGATTACAATGATGAGAGAGCCGAGCTTCTCAAACAGCTTTCCTACTGGGAGCAGCGCACGGGAACGGAAGCTGTTGAGAACATCGAAAAGCTGAAAAAGCAGATCGAAGAGCTTGACAAAAAACGTCAGCGTGAAGTTGAGGACAAAGAGATCGATGATGAGATAGACGATCTTGAATATAACAGGGATAAAGAGATATCCGCTGTCAAGGCTCGATACGCTGAACAGTTGGCCGCTTTGAAAGAAGCTAAAGAAAATGAGCTTGAAGTATATGAAGCAGCCTACAACGCAGAACAGGAGCTTTTGAAGGCAAAGCTTGAAAAAGAAGTCAAGGCTATGGAAGAAGCCCGTGACGCTGATCTGAAGGCGTTCAAGAGAAGCCAGGAAGAGAAGTTAAAGCTTCTTGAAGAAGAACAGGAACAAAAGCTCCAAGACCTTGAAGATGAAAAAGAGGCGGCTATCAAGGCAGCAGAAGAAAAATGGGAGCAGATAGAAGAGATATTCAATGATTCCAACAAGGCTATGGTAGCTTCAGCAGGAATGTTCGCAAGCGACCTTTACGATCAGTTCGATCAGGAATTCACGAAAAAGTTTGAAATGGATCTTGAACACTTGCGCTCGCTTATTTCGCAGCTTAACTCACAGAGGTCATCGTGGGAGTCGATGAGCGGAACAACGCCGGAAACGAGCTACACCAAAAATGTTTCAAATAAACGCAAGGAATATGGCAGCTCTTCTTGGATAAAGAACAAAGTTGTCAAGGCTTCGACAGGCGGAAAGACCACGGCTGACGGAATGGTTATGCTTCACAAGAACGAGCTTATTATCAATCCGCCTACTACCAAGAAGCTTGAAGATCTGCTTGAAACGCTTTCTATGCCAAAGACAGGAATTGTGATCGACCCCTCGTTGATTCGCAGGATAAACAAATCGGCTGAATTCTTCCACGCTCCGAGGGAGAACAGTTACAATACGAACAACAATTACAACAGCAACAGTTATGACAACAGCCGCCCTATCATTCAGAACTTCAATGCGCCTTTACAAAATATTGAAAACATTGAGGATGCGGCTGATATGGAAGCAGCTACAAATGCTATTGAACGCAAGATAATGCGTGAATTAAGCACCAAGCTTTAAAATAATGCGGAGAACGGGCGGAAATGTCTGTTCTCCGCAGATATTGTTATGAAAGGACGGTTTAAAATGGCTAAACCCGAAAGAATAACATCGATAACAGTTCCCGACATCGTTATGTATGATGAAACGGCTGTGATATACTGGACAGAATCTGCCGAAGCTCACAATTACCGTTTATACGTTAAGGCTGACAATTTAAGGGAATACAAGCTTATATACAGCGGAGCCGCTTCGAGGTTTGTTTTTGATGCGGCTAAATACACCGACTACGGCAAGGTTCGTTTCAGAGTATATGCGGAGAATTCCGATGGAGTATCTTTGATGCCCTGCGAAAGCACGGAAATGGTTATCGTTGATGTTGAGATAAGAGAATACATCAACGGTGATGTTATGGTTTTCCCGTTCAATATGTCGGTAGATATGAGATCGTCAAAGTTTGGTGAGATACCTTCCCTTCGTGAAACTTCGACACAGATAACGGGGTTGGACGGTGAGATACCGAATGATACGAAATACTCGTACCGTTTATTCGACCTTGCTCTTTTTATGAAAAATGAATTCAAGTCTGTTGCGGAGCGTGAAGAATACATACGAAAAATGGCGGCACATATTGACCGTTCCGTTCGCCGAATTCGTTATCTGCTTTACAGAGGAAAGATATTCGGTGTTAAGGCTGCTTCTGCGCCCGATTTCAGGCGGCGGCCTGCTTACTGCGGACTTGACATTTCTTTCAAATGCTATGAGGTATATGGATATGGCACGGAAGAAAAGGCTATTCACGGGGATGGTATTTGCGTTTTAGAGGGTGACAGAGAGGTGTATCCTGTTATAACGCTTGAGGGCAAAAAAAACAATCCCGTTATTAATGTAAACGGGATCGAATACAAGATCGCTATTGACACAAATGATGGTGACATTATTACTATCGACTGTGAGAAAGAAACGGTATTTCTCGAAGCGGCGGACGGTTCGCAGAAATACCTTGCAGGGGCGTTTTATCTCGACTTCCCTATTTTCCATATCGGAGAAAACACGGTCGAAGGCTGTGCTTGTGTACGGTGGAGAGATAAATATTTCGTAATGTAAATGTAAAAGGAGCGGCGGTAAATATGGATAAAGCAATGTACATAACCAACAAAAATGGAGCTGTTCTCACAAAGCTTCGGGAAAGGGATGGTATTTCGGAATGTTACATTGAAAACAAGCAGAACGGAGAAAGCACACTTTCTTTTTCTATGCTTACAAGCTCCGAAAAGTACGAATTCCTTTCCAATGCTGAAAATCTTGTCGTTGCTGACGGAAAGGTATACACGCAGCTTTATGACGGTGATAGCTTTAATGAAAAAAAGGACACATCGAACAAAAATTCGGTACAGATAAATCTTGTTGAGCTGCAATATCTTCTCGGAAAGGCGTATATCACGGCTTACAACTCCACTACAACTTACGATCATATTGACAACACTATGGTAGTTATTTTGAGCGGTGGAATAGATCCGCTCACCGTAAACGGTGAAGAGATCGAAAATCCGTATGAAAAGGGTTCGGCGGCCTATGCTTTATACACATTGCTATACGGTTCGGGTTGGACGGTCGGGGTGGTCGATGTTGTCGGCAAATTTGACCTTGAAAGTGAGAAAAAGAGCATACTTGAAAATATAAAGGCTGTTCAGGCTTTGTGGGGTGGCATCCTTATTTTTGACAGCTTGCAAAAGGTTGTGAGCTTAAGGGCGGAGGAGGCGTATCAGCCGTACAACGGATATGGTATTCGGTATCGCTTCAATGAAACGGGTCTTGAACGCAATATAAACAAAAATATTGTGACGAGGCTTTATGTTTACGGCAAGGAAGGTCTTAACATCGCTTCATCGAATGATGGAAAGGAATATCTTGAGGATTATTCCTACACCTCCACTCCCCTATACGGACTTATCGAAAACAACGATATCTCAAATGTCGGCGATCTTATCGTATGGGGAAAGCGTGAGCTTAAAAAGCTTTCGACTCCGCAGGTAACGCTTAAAATATCGCTTATTGACCGCTCTTTGCTTGAGGGAAACGGAGTTTCTTTTTCTGTTTCGGACATGGTAGATGTTGTGGATGAAGATCTATCCGACAATAAATACCGTGCGAGGGTCACAGCCAAAAAATATGATTTTTTCCGTCCGTGGATATGCTCTGCTGTAACGCTCGGAGATGAAAAGGAAGTTTTTGCGGCGAAAATAAAGTACGCTCTGACGAGTGCGGATAAGGTCAATAATCTTATTGACCTTATGGGCAAGGTATCAGCCGGAGATGTTATGATGAACGGTGAGGACGGCACACGTCAGACGATGGAGTCGTATGTTCAGCTTACAAATCAGGCACTTGAAGCAGGATTTAAGGTTATCGGCGTTGACGGTTACGAGCGGACGGGAAAGACCACTATTTCGGCAGACGGTATTGAAGTATATAATGGTGGCGTTGTTATTCGTGACAGGCAGAACAACGTTAGAATTTATATGGATGGTGCTACCGGCAATATTATTTTCAGCGGTGATCTATACGGTGCAAGCGGCACTTTTTCGGGCGAGCTTGAAGCGGCAACGGGTACATTTTCGGGTGAGCTAAAGGCTGCGAAGGGTTCATTTGAGGGTGATATTACCGCAAAATCGGGTTATATCGGTTCATGGCAGATACTTGAAGGCGGTATCATAAACAAAAACAACTCGCTTGCGCTCACAAAGGACGGTGGAATAGTAGCTTCAAGCGGCTCATTCGCAGTTTATCCGAGTGGTGAACTTTATGCAAAAGGAGCGACTATAAATGGTTCTTTTTCCGCCGCTACAGAGAACAGCAGTATTGTTTTTTCGGAAGATACGATGTTGATATCTTGGATAAATAAGGATAATGAAGGAAACATAGGTACTTGCTGCAAGATATCTCCGACCGAATTTTATTTTTATACATACGATAATGGAAAAATAAGCACCGGCATACATTACAGCAGAGGAAACCTTGAACTTATAAATCCTGTGGACGAAAACGGCGATGAATACCCGACTATGTCGGAAGTCGTTGCGGAGATAGAAAGATATATAACCGACTCCGAAGCGAGCATTAAAATGTATGTTCAAGGACAAAAATATCTGACATACGAAGAAGTTGACAAAAAGTATTTAAAGCAAGTCGACCTTTATGCAGGGATAGAAACCTACATCAACACGGAGGAAGGAAGGTCACTTATTACTTCCGCTTGCTCGGGAACTTATGTTACCAAGACCGAAGCGGAGGATTATCTTAAAGAGATCGATGTAAAGAACATTATTGAGCAGGAAGTCACCGAAATGGGCGGCTCGATAAGAATGTTCATCGAGGGCAAGAATTATCTCACCAAAAAAGATGGGGAAAGCACCTATGTAAGCAAGGTCGATCTGAACGCAGGTATCAATAGTTATATCAATACGGAAGAGGGAACGGCAGGAATAATATCCGCATGCTCGGGAACCTATGTGACGGAAGACGAGGCGCAGGGATTTGTGCAGGAAATTGAAGTCAAGAACATTATTGCGCAGGAAATTTCCGAAAAAGGCGGCTCGATCAAGGCTTATGTCGAGGGTAAAAACTATATCACGAAAGATGACGGCGAAAATGTTTTCGTAAGCAAGACAAATCTTTATTCGGGTATTGAAAGCTACATAAACACGGAGGAAGGAACGGCAAGCATTACTTCCGCTTGCTCGGGAACGTATTTTACAAAGGATGAGGCACTCGGACTTGTCCGTGAAAGTGATGTCAAAAACATCATTTCGCAGGAAATGACGGATTCCACGGGTTCTATAAGGTCATTCGTTGAAGGGAAAATGTATCTTACAAGACAGGATGCAGAGAATACTTATACAAAGCAGACAGAGCTATATTCGGGAATCGCAAACTACATAAATACCACAGAAGGAACGGCGTGTATTATTTCTGCCTGCAAAGGAACATTCCAGTTTGCTTCCGATATGGACAAATACTCGTTGATAAAAGATGTAGAAGCTTCTATCACACAGGCTATTTCGGATAATGAAGCAAGCATTAAGCTTTTTGTTTCAAACACATATCAATCTATAAGTGATATGGCTGATTACTCGACAACATTGGAAACACAATCTCTTATTGATGTTTCGCTTGAAGGCATTACACTTTCAACAAGTTCTTCTGTAAGCGGAAATACAACTACATCAACATTGACGTTAAAGAAAGGCTCTTTAACCTTAAGCTCGGCAAAGATATCAATAGAAAGCATAACAAAAGATTATGCAGCAAAAATTGCTGCCGATGCGGTTAACGGTATTACGCTTTCGACAAGCACGACAGTTAGCGGAAATCAAACAGAATCGACCTTTACGCTAAAAAATGGTACTGCTATCATTGATACAGCAAGTGTAATAGGAACAACGGCAACACAAGCAGCAAAAATTGCTGCCGATGCGGTTAACGGTATTACGCTTTCGACAAGCACGACAGTTAGCGGAAATCAAACAGAATCGACCTTTACGCTAAAAAATGGTACTGCTATCATTGATACAGCAAGTGTAATAGGAACAACGGCAACACAAGCAGCAAAAATTGCTGCCGATGCGGTTAACGGTATTACTTTATCCGTAACTAACGGTAAAGATACTTCGACATTGACTATAAAGAGTGGTTCAACAACTATAACATCGGGAGAAATCAAATTCACGGGTACTGTTACATTTGATGATTTGAAGACTAAAGGCTCAACAATTATTAACGGCAGCAACATAACAACAGGCAAGATATCAGCTGATTATATTGATGTTGATAATCTCTATGTTGAAAAGATTGGAAATTCAAGCAAAAGAGCAATAATCGACTGCTCAAAAAGCGATTATTTATACATTGGAGGAAGTTCCACAACGAACTCCGTATCTAATATTGAAATTCATGCAAACAAAATTACCTTCGGATCTTGGTCAGGTGCAGGTAATATGTGCCTTGACGCTTCGGCGATCAATTCATCATTCTACTCAACAGGATATTCAGCAAGTTTGGGTAATAGTTCAAATCCATGGAATGCTTATTTTAAAGAATTGCATATTATGGTTGGTTCTTCTGAATATATAACAGGGAAAACAACTACTTCGAGCTATGAATTCGGTCCTTATTCTTCTTCGAGAACTTGCAATTTAGGTTCATCGACAACAAGGTGGGACACGGGTTATTTCAAAAATCTTAACATTGGAAGCGGCGGAATACGTCTTGGTGACGGCACAAGCGCAAAGCTCGGATTCTTTGGCACTACGCCTGTTGCACGGCAAACAGTTTCAGATTCTGCAACGGTTGCAACTCTTATCAAGGCGTTGAAGAGTTATGGTCTTATAAGCTGATACAAAATAGCGGCGATACGCATTATTCTGGGTGCGCATCGCCGCTTTTCTTTTTATTCCTTAAAGGTCACGAAATCGGCAAGTGCGTTTAAATCATTTGCCGAGAGCCTTATATCCTCGGTTTCGGGTATTTCAACAGGTTCGATATTAACATCGGATTCGAATTCAAGCAGTTCGCTTATTTCGGCAACAGCTTTTTGTTCATTTTCGTGGGTGAAGGTTCGGGAATCCTTGTCGATATGCTTTTCGATTATAGCGGCTCTTTTTTCCTCAAAGAATGCAAGCTCTTTGTCGATCGAGCTTTTGAGCTTTGACAGTTTATAGGCGGTTTTGAGCGGAAGATCCATTGAAGAAAGCTTCTGCAGGGCGTTTGCGGCATCTGTGATTTTTCTCATTTTCATTGTTGGTACTCTCCTTTTAAAGATTATTTATGATAAGTTCAATATCGTAATTCAGAGTATTTGCATACTCGAGAAGCACGTTATTGACTATCTGCTTTATACGGCGTTCGGAAAGGTTGATTTCGGCTGAAATCTCGCCATAGGTCTTCCTTTCCTTACTGATATATAGCCATTTTATTATAGATGAACGTTCCTCGGGTAGAAAGCTCACGAAGGAATCGACGCTTTCAACGGCGTGTATATAGACGTTGCGCCGGAACCTCATCTCCGAGATCTGCGAGTCGTATTCATCGGAAAGCTTGTCCGATTGTTCTACGATACTCGGGAGCTTATTTGCTGATACGTTTGGGTTTGAGCCGCCGCTGTTCTCGGAAGGGTGGGAAACGGACATACTATGTATATCTTTTTGTATCTCATCGGCTTTATGCTTTGAATAAAAGTCGATACTTCGGGAAAGCGTGTTTATTTCGAGCTTCATTCGGTTGTAGCTGCTGAATATCCTGCGTGAAAGAGCTATTAGATCGTGGTTATTGTTATTTTCCATCGCTGTTAATCTCCTTTTTTGTCAAAGTCGATGCCGAATTTTTCTTTCATTATATTTATGCAATCCTCTGTAGAGGATTTCTTCCTGAAAGCTTCAAATTTAAGGACATCTTCGGTTGCTTTTTTAAAGCGGTTAAGACGTTTTTTACCGAATCCGAATGAATTATGAAGAGCCATACAGCAGCAGGACATAAGCTGCGCTATAATGTCACGCTTGCAGCTTTCAAACATCTGCTCCGCACGCTGTTCCCACGCTTTGTCTATATATTCCTGCATTTCATCTTTTGAGAAAACAGCACGTTTCTTGAAATTGGACTTCATACTGCGCCGCCTTTCTCCAAAGCGAGCTGTACGCTTTCTTCGCTGCGTTTAAGGACTGTTGCAATATTCTTTCGGCTCATTCCCTCGTTATACCATTTGCAGACGAGGAAAACCGTATCTTTTGTGAATATGCGGTTTTTCTGCTTTTCTTTATCGTTTTTACACTCGGGACAGATATAGCACTCAAACCCGTTTTTGCGTTTGACTGTTTTATTCTTTCCGCAGATATAGCAAGTTACAGATTTGCTCATTTTACACTCACCTCTTTAAATCGCCTGTTACAGTTGGCGCAATAGGCGGAACATTTTTTGCTGCCGTCGCAGTAGGACTTTATAAATAATTTGACATTATTTGAGTCGCTCTTATTTTTTTGAATATGTTTTTCCCATTCGTTTAGAGCGGTTTCGGCTTCTTTATAAGTTCTGAAATTTGCCCATTTAATAAAGGTTTTATCATACATAAAATCACTCAAATTTTTATTATCAACAGACCGAACTGTTATTACCGCCTGACCGACCCAATCGTTAACAATCTTGATTTTTTCGACTCTAACTTTGATGATTTTTGTATCTTCCAATGGTTTAAATAGAACGCAATACCGCACATCTCCGACCTTTATTTCAATAGGCTGAACGGATTCCTGATCATTTTCGGATCGGACTTTTATTTCGTTTACATAGCGATCGTTTTCATCCATTTCCGATGCTCCTTTCTTTCATTGTTTTCTCACACTTCTCTTTCTGCTCGCAGGACAATCGCTGCAAGGCTTTTTATCAATAGTAGACGTATGATAATGCTTGCAGAAATCGCACGGCGATCGTCGGTCAAAAGCATCAAGAGTACTTCTTTTATCCAGTAAACGCTTTATAATCCTAATCAACTCATCAATTAGTTTACCGATGCAGTCGGAGCTATAATTTGTCCAAAACGGACAGTCTTTGCAGTTCCCATCTCTGGAGCAGCGCATAAGTGCCTTTATTACATTATCGTCAGTCATATAGTTTTCCTCCTTATTTTAAATTTTAACCTTTATATTCTTCAAATTTTTTAGTGCTGTGAAAAATATATCTATTGTTGCACCAACGCTGTAAACGCTTGACTTCTTTCGGTGCTGTTTCTTTTTGATAGATCATAACATACGGACTATATCCCAAGTTCCGAAGTGTGTATATGCGATATAAATTTTGTTCCATTGTGCTGCCGTAGTTCGTCAAAACATATACTACCTTGTTTCTGTCGGATTTTACGGCTGTAATCTCTCTAAAACGCTTGAAATATTCTGTCAAATCGTCCTCGGGGTTATCCCAAGCAAAATGAAGCATCGGCGTTTTTATTTTATTAAGCAGAGCAATATTATCGGGATTTGTGAGCCGTATGTCTATGCCTTGATTAAAATTGACCTTTGCTTTTGTTTCCGCAAGCTGTATCAGCAGTTTTTCATGTTCACGGCAAGCAAGGATATTTGGGTCAAGCAGTTCAATTTCCTTTTGTCCTCGCCAGAATTCTGACAATTCCGCTACTTGATGTGAGCAGCGTCCTTCCTTTTTGCCTACGATGCAGAAGCTGCAACCTCTCGGACAGCCTCTTGTGAGAAATCCTGCGGCAAATGAATACTGCGGATATAGGCTGTAATCTGGATATATATGCTCTATCTCTTTTGAAAGAGGGATATCCTTGCTTTTGTCGAATATTTCTTTGCCGTTCTCAACGGTTATACAGTAGCCTGCCCCCCCCTTGCGTACCTCGTCAGCCTGCACTATGTATTCATCGTCGATATCAGGCGTGAAGCTGAATACTTTGGAAGCATAAACAAGGTCGTAATGGTCAATCGGCGTGAAATGCTCGACTTTATCACCGATTGACTTATGATATGCTGACAGCTTCATCAACGGCAGGCTCGGGAAGTTGTGGCAGTCAGACCAAAGTCCTATTTTCATTTCTTTTCTCCTTTGAAGCGGTCGGCTTTGCCGCAGGTATGCTCACTCATAGGGATTACCGTTCATCTTTGTTCCGCATCTGGGACAGTAATCGTATTTAATCATTTTGACTTTATGAGAAGTAAATGATGATTCAGCGCATTCTGAACATATAAAATGGTCGCTTAATCCTCTTTTGCTCACAAATTGTGGAATCCAATACCCGTGACGAACGGGTGCAACATCTTCGCTTGGAACTTCTGCCATGATATCAACAAGTTCGTGCAACGGGATATTGGTGTGCTCACTTATGATTTTCGCCGCTGTTAATGAATTGACGTACCTTGCCATTGTCAAGCTCCTTTCTTTCTCCGAAGCTGCAAAAATCGTCGGGCTTGTTTCCTCCGCTTCGTATGTTTCTGAAACATTCCTCATGAAATCGACAATCCTTACACCTTACGACCTCCACAACGTCAGCAGAAGGAATCCTATCAAATATTCCGAGAATTTTTTTCTTTGTAAGCGGAGAAATTGCGTATTCTCTAAAAATATAATTCAGCTTTTTCTTTACCGCGGATACAGAAACAAATTTTTCAGCCATTTTCGCCCTCCGTCATTTCTTCTAATGCGGATTCATAAAAATTATCAAATGGCTCTGTATTGCCGTTTAAATGCCAATTTGCGACTTCAAGACCTTTGCCGTAAAGTTCATCAAAATAGGATTTAAACGCTTGCAATCTCTCAATCTCTGCCTTTTGGCGGTTGATAAGGCCGAGTATTTCTTGAGATCCTATATCTTTGCAATGATGATTATCTATGTTGCAAGGGCAGCGCTTGCAATCTGCATTTGCACAGCACTCCAAAATCTTTATAATCTCGTTATCGGTCATTGTCAGACCTCCTATCTCTATTCGCCGACCGAAACATCATAAGCAGCATTTCAAGTGCAGGGCGTTTCCGATCTATGCGTTTTGCTTTTTCAATAGATTTCAAGCCAAATTCATACGGAACATAAACACCGACACAATAAGGAATTTCATCTTTGATCTTTTCATAAACTTCAAGCGGCATAATGTAGTAATTATAGTCGCCTATAAAGTTATGTCCGTTCTTGGAATGAAAGTCCTCGACAGATGATTTGATTTCATAGCAGTAAAAATCACCCTTTTCAATTCCCGAAACGGTGTTGTTTACGGGCTCAAATCGCATATAATCAACTCTAACGCTATGCTCCGTTCCGTAGTCGAACGTTACTTCACGAGCGTAGTAGATGCGTGGGTCGTTGGATGGGTTTATTTGTTTTTCAAGCAGCTGTGACAAGGTTTTTGTTGTTGATTTTCTATCCATTATAACACTCCATTTCTTGTGCATTTCACAATTATTACATTTAGTTGAACGATAATATGGATTGTTTATGTAAAAATTTGGTTCATCACAGTTCCTGCAAGGACAATCTTGCGGAGTAGGTTTATTTGGTTTGTGAAATGCTTTATCAAATTCAAAGGTCATTGTCAGATCTCCTTTAATCTGAACACATACACAGGACAGCATCTTTTGGGGCAACCTTTGCTTATTGTAAGCCACCAATTATTATAAGATTTTGCACAGGGGTCATCGGGATCTGTTCCAAAGCAGAAACGAACATATCCGCTTAACATTTCAATTTCACCGGTGCCTAACTCACGTTTTGCAATCTCAACTGCTTCCTTTACTGTATAGCGTTCTTTGCTTACTGCAAGCGGATAATCGCCTGTAAATGCGTCAAAATCGAATTTACTCATTGTCAAACCTCCTATTCAATTTCACAATCCGAAATATCACATAAAAACTCCGACAAGCTGACCCCAAGTCCATATCTGCATATCAGAAATAATGTGTTAATGCCTATGTTTTTGCATTTGCCATTGAAAAGCGAATATATCGTTGTCGGCGGTACACCTGCATTATTGGCGATCGCATTTATAGGCTTGCCTGTCGCTTTTATTTTAGCGGCTATCGCTGCTGTTGGGGTCATTGTCGGTTCTCCTGTTCCAAGCTTCCGCAGCTTTTTCATCGGAACTGTATTCCTTTGATATTTTGAACATTCCACTTTCTGCTCCACATTCTACACATTTAACAACACTGCAAATGTCATCTGTAAGAACAGCTTTTCCTCCGCAGAACGGGCAAGGCTTCAATTTGATTTCAGACATTTTAACCCTCCTCAAACAAGCTCATCTGCTGCATTGTTACAGCGTCATTTACTTCGTGCGGCTCTCTTGGCTTATACTGCTTTCCCGTGTCAACGTCGCCAAGCTCTGACATTACATAGTCGGGGCAGTTTGTCGCCCTATCAACACGGTCAAGCACTTTGTTGTGATTGGTGCAGTAATAGCAATCTCCGTTTATGCAGAAAGCGCAATACCTGCAATATTTCATTCTGCACCGCCTTTCAGCAGTTCGGGGTTGTCGTAAATGTTGCCGATAACTTCAACGCTATCCATATAAACAGATTTGTCTTGCGGCAAGTGTTCTGTGCCGTCATAAAGATTGACCCATTGCTTACAAAGTTGGTTACTAAAATAAGCACAAAATTTCCCGTTGTGAAATACAATTTGTTCTATGAAGTCGGATTTTTCAGCATTTGCATAATGAGTTTTAACAATGTCACCCTCAAAAATCCTCTTGCCGTTCTTGTCGGTCAAGCCTGTATACTGTCCGACGGTTTCATCTAATACAATTACTTGTGAACTACAACCAAGACAATCAAGTACGGTAAAATGTCTTGATTTTACTTTCCTATTTTCATCTATTGTAAAGGCTGTGCCAACATATCCCTCAACCCATTCTCCGTTGTCCGTCCGTTTTCCTCTGAATAATATTTCACGTTCTGCCATTTTCATCACCTCACAATCCTAACTGTTCGCAAGCCATATTAAAACCGATTGCCCATAGATAAACACGGCCTTTGATTTGCGCTCCGCATGTGTACAGATACTCCCAAGCGTCTGCATCAATGTCAGTCGCTATTTCATAGAGTTCGTTTGTCGGGACAAATTCATCATCTCTGATACTGTTGCAGATCTGATCTCTGATTTCTTCTTCAAACTCCTGGAAATCATCAAATTTATAGGAGTTTTCGATATAATTATCAATATTTTCCTTTTCGAGATGTTCGATCAAACTGTCAAAAACATAATCTTCCTCGTAGAAATACTTATCCGAAGAGCATTGAAATTTGCTCATGTAATAGTCGATGTTTTTATAAATATACGATTTCAGATTACTTACTGTGAGCGGATTATACCACGTTGCAATGCTGTCACCCAAATCACCGCTAACGATTAAGCTGCCCCGTTTCTTATCGACGATAAAATTGATATAGTATTCACCGTCACCATCCGATTTTCTCCAATCGATTATGCAGTATCGCTCGGTATCTTGAATCAGAGTTGCTTTGTGTGTCTTAAACGCTTCAAGGGCGTTGGTATGCCATTTTTCCCAATTATTCATTTTTCACACTCCTTATAGTGATAGCACCAATCATTTTCACCGTATGTTGCGCCGTTAAAATAGCTGCAAAACAGCCCTCTTTCCGTTGTTTCGGCATAATCACAATTTTCACAGTTGCCGATAAATTCGGGCTTATCATCAAAAAGCTCAAAGCGATATTTCTGCTTCACATCGGGATATTTTTCACGGTCTACCTCCGACAAAAACATTTCAAGCGGTCGGGCGTATATGCCGTTTTTATGATTGCTGCCGTTCCCCGTGCCTGTACACTCATAAATAACAAGTTGTTCCCTTGTTTCTGCATGTGTAGCAATGGTAATTACCTTTGCTTTAAATCCTTTGAAATGACGGTATAAACCGCCGATCTGAACTTGTCTATTCAATGTAATCGCCCCCAAAAGTATGTGGTAATACTCGTAAAAGCACTAACTGCTTTGCAGCGGCTTCAATCGCTCTTTTTGTTTGAGCTTTTGTCATTGCTTTTTCTTTCGGCTTGATTTCACCGGTTTTGGCTTTAATTGCTGTCGGGTTATGCTTATGTTGACCCATTTTCTTCACTCCAATCAATAGCCTGTCCGCAATTTGGACAGTAATCATATTTATCATAATCGACTTCATAACGCTCTTCGCAGCAAGGACAAATCCAAGTATCATATACAAGCTGTCCGTCACAATATCCGTCACCTTAGAGATCAGGCTTTTTCGGTATCTGCTTTTCAAGAGCTCTTATACATTCTCCCCAAGTTCCGTTCAATGCAAGAAGGGCTCTTGGGAACTGTTTAAGGTTGAATTCCATCATTTCCAAAGCTTCTTCTGCCGATAACTTCTTTTCAGGTTCCATTTTTTTTACCTCCTCGTTTTTACACATAATTTTTGGGCGGCATTGGGTATTCTTCTCCGATCTTGCGCCACAAGTGCAGACAGTAAGGATGAAAATTCACATATTCCGATTTTGGAGGGTGATACTGAACAACACACTCGTCATCGTTCCAGAAGATATCCTTTACTCTGCACATTTCGTCCCATGTGGGAGTTCTGTTCGGAAAGGAAACTGAAACGTGTTCCCAACCGCCGCCCCAAGAAAAGACAACCGATGCAGGTTTTGACTTTGTTCCGCAAAGGAAAAGCTTACCCATTCCGCCGTCTGCGCCTGTTACGATGATCTGCAGACCCATTTGCTGTTTTATTTCGTCCAATGGCTTCATTTATCCTCATCTCCCAACTCTATGTATTTATTCAGATACCACGCAGCGTTTTCCGCATCCTCTTTAGCGGTTTCTTTTTCGGATTTCCAAAGGCATTTGAACGCATTCAGAAAACAGAAATTTTTCACAGTTTCAACTCCGAAAACTTCTACCATAACATCAATGAGCGACGGTTGGTTTGTTTTGCCTTTCGGCGGTTTCACAGGTGGCACGAGTATTTTTTCTTTAAATAGCATTTTTTTGCCGCCACGGGTTGAGCATTTATTACACGGAAATAAAGGGTCATTTTCATGTAAACAGAATTCGCATTCAAATCCAGTATCTGATGGTCCTTCAAAAATCATTTATTTATACCACCTTTCATTACCATTTTCGTGAGGTCGCGAAAATGATATAATTCTGATTTCATATTATTTTGCCGCCGTGCTTGTAGGCGCGGGTTTTATTGTATTCGTGCTTTTTGGCAAGAAGCCATTCAACGTCGATATTTTCACGGCCGCACCAATCGAGGATCCGGAGAACGCAGTCTATCAATTCTACTGCTTTTCCTTCGAGCTTCTGACCGTTATAGAGGTTAAGGTCGTCGGTGAAAATATCGTTTTCATTATAGAAATACACGTTAGGTTCGCCGTTTCTATATTGCTCGAGAGCTTCGGAAAGCTCGGCGTGACAAAGCGAGATAGTTGTTGTGAACGGAAATTCTTCATCTGCATCATAATCATCATAAAAGCCGTGAGCAACTGCGTTCTCATGGACTTCTCTTGCGAAGTCATTAATGCTTATATTGTAGGGTGCAGGTGGATTATCGGGTACGGGACGAGTCCAGAGCAAGGGTCTTGTTTCCGGGTCGAGCGACATACTGTGTTCTGCTTTTACCGAAAATCCGTAGACTTCAACAATATCAAGGCAGCTGTTTGAATACTTTATACTTGTGATCTCGTTGAGATCTTCATCATAAAGTGCCATTGGAGTAGTAAATCTTCCGTTTGTAAGCACATCTCCGCTCAAACTCGGCATTACTATGTAGAAATGGTTATTACGGGTTTTAACGAGATAACCGTATTTTAAATCTGATTTTTTCATTATATCTATCCTTTCAATTTATATAAATACTATCTGGCCGTCTGTATCAACGAACACTTCCGCATCATATTCAGTTTCCAGTCCAGTTCCGTTCAGCTCCACTAACTCGCCGTAATCGTCATAAGCGCACGGCTTAAGCTCCAGCAGCCGCTTCGTATCTCCGAAGCGCTCTATCATTCGGGACTTCGTTCCCTCGTCTGTGAAGCTATCGTATATGTTTGCGCTTTTCTTGATGCGGAAAAGCTTGTACAGTTGTTCGGAATATCCGAAATGCTCCATGCAGCTTTCCCAAGCCTTTGGGTGCGTCTGACGAAGTATGCTCAAATGATTATCGGGGAACTGTATATCCGTTCCGCACATTATGCAGCCGTTTCGTTTGATATGCTGAACGCTGCCGTCTGATGCCGTGTATGTAATGTCATAAAGCGGAGAATATTCCAAACCGTACTTGTGAATGTACTCCCAGATATCGTCGTCAGTCCAAATTGCTATCGGCGAAACGTGATAGAACGCACCGTCCTTAATGTGTGGACGGTGACTTGCAAATATATGCCCTCTTGTGGATATGCTTGTCATACGGCTGTGAGATTCGCTTGCCATAAGACCTTTGATTATCATATCAACGCCAAGCTCCGCTTGTTTCTTTTCGGAAGGCTTCTTTTTGAGCAGCTTACAGCAATGTTGTGAGAACTTGCATTCACGGAGTATATCATAATACTCTTTAAGCTCATCTTTCTTGGTTTCGCTTGCGGAGTATTTGAGAAAACATTCGATGTTTATTCTGTGCGCATCAAGCTTTGACGTTGCTTTACCCATAAGCGGCGCACCGTATTGCTCGATGCAGTAGGAAAAGTTCATTCTGTGTCCCTTGAAAAAACAGTTGCTGTTCGTGAGCTTATATCCACGCTTTTTAGCTGCATTTATCAAGGCTTTCTGCCCCTTTAGCTTGCCGTCGGGCTTAAGGATCTCATCAAGCGCACCCTCGTCTTCAAGCTCGTCCACTATCTGCCGAGCGAAATCATATCGCAGCTCATCTTCTTCAAGGCATAACAGCTCGGTTTCAACAAAACGTTCGCCGTAATGCTCCCTGCCATATTTACGGGCGAATTTCAAGCTTTCGGGAAATTCAATGCCCGTGTTTCCGAAAATGCAGTAGATCTCCTTGAACTTCTCGGGGAAGTTTCGCTCTATGATATCGCTGACGACCTCGCTGTCTTTTCCGCCGCTGAATGCTATCGCTATTCTATGGCGGCTTAATTCAAAAGCTTGGCGCAGAACTTCAACGGTGATCTGCTCCTTTGTTTTAAGCGGAAGCTTCTGCAGGTCGATTATTTCACGAAAAGTGTATTCGGGTTTTATGAAGCCTTTTATTTCCATATACTTACCTCTTTTTGATTTTACATTGCTGCTTTGTTGGTGAATTCTGACATCGTTGTGATCTTTTCGCCGCACCATTCAGGAAGATTTGCTCTTACAAGAGCTTCGGCGAACGGCGGAGGGACGGCGTTTCCACATCTTGCGACCTGTTCTTTGCGGCTATAAGATTTTCCTTCAAAATCCCGGTCAATTATGTAATCGGGTGGGAATCCCTGTGCCGCATAAAGCTCTTTGGGTTCAAGCATTCTCATTCCGATATCGTAAATGAAGTATTTTTGACCGTTTATTTCAAGAAGGAGAATTTCATCGTCAGACATTGTATATCCGCAATATGTATTCAGAAGTTCACGGATATCCGCCCAGTTTCCAAGGTCAAAACTATTGCTGTATTTCACAATTTCCGTGCGCATTTCGGCGAAATGAGCTCCAGAGGCTGTTATTGTGGGAAGCGGAAGTTCTTCCGAACGGCAATCCTCATTCCTGCGAAGAACGCAGAGGTGGCTTTCGACGAGGGCGTTGCGTTCTTTTGTGGTTATTGTATGTAACGGGTCATTTGCGCTGCTGTAATTATCGCCGCTGTAATATTTGACGATATGAGCGGCTGTAAGGGCATATCTCGGAGAAGCGTCCACCGTCATAACAGGCATATCAAGAGGTTGTCCCCTTACTTCCGAATGGTTTGTTTCGCTGTGGTACTGGATAAGGCTTGCGGCTGTTAAGGCGTTATGGTCTACTGCTGTTACTGTTGACGTTGGTTCTGATATATCCGAGCCAATTACACCGCCGTAAAACTTGCTTATATGAGGTGCTACAACTCCATCTGTGCATTTTGCGGTTATTGTGTTTATAGGAACTGATATACCCTGACCCCTGAAACATTCTCCGCTATGATTACAAGTTACGATATATGGATTTCCGCTTTTTATTGTGAATTTGTCAAGACCTTTTGCGATACGGCGCATTGTATTTGGTTTTAACGGGTGTTTTCTTCCAAAAATAGACTTGCAAGGAATAGTCCAGTCGATACATTCTGCAGCGGTTCTGTATGGCTTCAAGCCTTTTTCTGTGCCGTGTGTCGGCTCGGGAAACACGATAGGCTGTCCGTCACATCTTGCGACAAGAAAAAAGCGTTCACGAATAGTTGGTGCGCCATAGTCACAAGCTTTGAGCTTGCGGTATTCGGTTTCATAGCCTAAATCGTTAAGTTGTGAGATGAACTTACGGAAGGTTTGTCCCTGTTTGCTTTTTACCGGTCTGCCTTTGCGTACGGGTCCCCAGGTCACGAATTCGGGGACGTTTTCAAGAATAATTACCCTCGGACGCACTTTTGCCGCCCATCGAAGAGCGATCCACGCCAATCCTCTGATATTTTTGCTTACCGGTTTTCCGCCTTTTGCTCTGGAAAAATGTTTGCAGTCGGGAGAAAACCACGCCAAACCAACAGGACGCCCGAAGCAAACCGCCTGTGGGTCGATATCCCATACAGATGCCTGATAGTGTACAGTGTATGGGTGATTAACCATGTGCATTTTTATCGCTTCGGGGTCGTGATTTATTGCTATATCGACAGGCTTTCCACAGGCAAGCTCGATGCCTGTTGAAGCTCCGCCGCCTCCTGCGAAATTGTCAACGATTATTTCGTCAAGCAGGCTTGTCTGTGCTGTCTTTTCTCTGCCCATTGTTCGTAAGACTCCTTTCGGGTTATTGTTATCTCTGTTCTCGGATTTTCCTTATCATAAAGAACTGCGCTGCCGTCTGTGCTTGCGATGATATCACGGCAATCGTCCTCGATCACCTCATACTCGACAAGCAAGTCCTGAATCGACTGGAGATGACCTGCGAGGTCGCTCTGACGGCGAGTTTCACAGTAAAAAAGGCATTTGAGATTTACGGGGCAAGTAATTGTGCCGCCGATATCTTTTCTCACGGCGTTGAGGTATTTTGCGATTTTCGCTTCGTAGGCTTCGTACTGTTTGCTCGGGATAAGCTTTGTTATGCTGCCTTTTTTGCAGGTGGGGCAGCGTTTGCCGTATGTAACTATCCTGCTGTGATTTTTCTTCGTCACGGGTGCGAGCGGAATAGTGAATTCTGCTATCAGTCCAATATTATCGTTTGTAGCGGTCATAATCGGCTCTCTGACAGGTTCTGCGGTCTTAAGAGTATTATCACAGGGTGGAAGCTTGCGTGCGTTCTTGCGGCGTTTTTGAAGGTATTCGGCGTACTGTTCTTCTGTCCATTTCATTCGTCGCTGTTCTCCTTTCCGCCGATAGCCTTTCTGACAAGCTCGTCGATATTATCTGCCATAATTGACGGGATAAGCTCCTCAAATTCCTTATAGAATTCGGTTTTTATATCCTCGGCAAGCTGTTTTAGGGCGTTTTTCTTGCTTTCTTCGCACTCGATAACGTATGTAATGTTCGCTTTATGTGCAAGCTGTGTTTCTTCATCGGCTATTTCGAGCTGATTATTCAGGCGGTTTATCTTGATTTCCTGCTGTTCGATGAAGTCTATGACAGCGGAATACAGCTCGCTTCTGCAATCGCCGTTGTCGTTGTTGATCGGACAGCCTGCGCAGAAATCAGCTTCACAGCATTCGAGGGATCTTATAATTTGTTCTTTAGTCAAGTGGGTTCACCTCTTTCCGCAAGAGCTTTTTTGGCGGTTTCTCGAGTAAGGAATACGCTTTTGCCGATATCATCTGCTGTAAACGCAAAATACCCATTATTGCATGTATCGCTATCAGCAAAACAGCAATCTTCACAATCTCTCCAAAAGCAATCGACTTGAATGCAAAAAGTCATATCGTGTTCAATATGTATAAATGATACTTCAGCAGGTTTACCGTTTATATATACAGTACCGCCAACTTTAACAGGCGGCACGATAACGCCGTTTTCAAGAAGAAAATCGGCAAGATACTCACTTGCTTTTCTTTTGTTTGTGCATAAAGCTTCATATACGGGCTTCGTGAAAAATCCGTTTTTAATAAGTTCAATTAATCTTTCGCGCTCTGTCATTTTTTTCGTCCTTTCTCCATATTTCATCAAGCTTGTACACATAACACCAAGACTGCGGAGGTCGTGTCAATGGCTCATATTCGGAAGAACCAATTATTTTGCAGAATTCGTTAAGTTCTTTTGGCTTGTCATAGATCAAAAGATTGGAGATGTGCCAACCGTATATAGGTGATTGAGAGGAATATGCAGCGGCTTCAACCTCACTCATACACGCCGCTCCATTGAACAGAGGGTCATGTCCGAATGTTTTGTCGGTCACAATAGTATCGCATACGAATTCACCTACAATTTTTTGCTTATTGCCGAACAAACCTTTATATCCGCTTTCATATCCCGTTGTCTTGATAAATACGGGCTTACCGTGATATATTTCGCCGTAATTCAAGTCGCCGTCTTTCATCACTTCTATCAGTCTATTTCTGCTTTTAGTCTGATATATGTAGCATTTGAACGGTGGTTTAAGTTTCGGTCTGCTCTTACGGACTTCAAAGGTCTTCTTGCCGTTGGCTATCAGTTCACACCATTTCGGCTGTATGCTGATAAGTACGGATTTTTCCTGCATTTTCGTCACTCCTCTTTTTTTATAAATTCGCTGTACAAGCGATATTTAATGATTTTTCGGGAAATTCTTTATACATTTTTTGAATGTAATATTTTTCTCGTTCAAGTATGTTTTCTGATTTCGGAACTATCTCCAAGACCTCAAACTTATAATCTGTGATATTGGCTATAGGAAAACGTTCCGTTTTTAAGTGCTGACCCCAACGAAACACTGGCGCATACATTGTTTGCCCCACATAGAATTCTTCTGTACTTTTCTTCGTGATCTTGTATATGTAGCCTGCTATATCCTCTGTGAACATATCACGTTGTATATAAAATTCTTGTTCATCATTTGGCTTTAGCTTTTGGCGTTCTTTTTGGGCATAGACAAGTTTACATTTATGAGAACAAAACCTCTTTTCAGCGTATTCCTGTATGCCGTAAAAGTCGTGTCGTACTTCAAAATCGGAGAAATATATTGCTTTACCGTAATACGTTTCTATCGTTGCCCCACAGCAATCACATTTGGAAGTAACCTTGTTAAAATACCTTTCGGTATTGTAGCAATGTTCCCCTATGATGATACAGTACAGATCACCGGCTTTAAGCTTTTGACTGTATCTAAATGCAATTTTTTCACCGTATTCAGACTTAATTATTTCCTTGAACTGTTCTCGGCTGTCGCATATTACGCAATCCATGAGCAATTCCGTATTTTGTGCTTTACTCGTTGAACTGTACAATCCGAAGTCGTGATCTGATTCAAGGTTCTTTTTTACCGTTTCTTCATCGGCTACCTCATAAATACGGTAGAGTATTTCAAGCATTTCAGCAAATCCCTTCTTTTCTCTTGAATTTTACAGCCCAAGCAGTTTTTTTGTATTTTCAAAATCATTACGAAGCTGTTGTTTTCGGCGGTCGGGACCGATGAATTCTATCGGATGACAGCATTTGAGCAAGCGGCTAAATATTCGTTCGCTTATTTCATCACCGGGATTTTTGAGTTCCTGCGCTGTAATGTTGCTTGTCACTATCATTGGAAGTCCCGAGCTGCATCGGGCATCAACAACGTTATACACGATTTCCTGCATATATTCGGTCTTGCGTTCGGCGGCAAGGTCGTCAAGAATAAGCAGCTGATATGACTGAAAGCTGTCGTAATACTCCTGTCTGCCTGCGGTCATACCTTGAACAGTATTTGCTATGCGTGGAAAGCTTGTCATAAGTACAGGTATGCCTTTATCAATGAGCGCATTTGCAATGCAGGCTGCCAAAAAGGTTTTTCCCGTTCCAACGCCGCCGTACAACAGAAGCCCTGTTCCGCTTTGACGAAATTTCCCGAAATTCTCAACAAAGTTACGAAAGGCGTTTGAAAGCACTTGGTTTTTACCGTCATCGTTCCCGAAAGTCCAATTCTGCATATTAGGGTTCGGAAACGCCATAAGCCTTAACGCCTTCACGCGGTCTTCAAACTCAACAGCTTCTTTAGTTTTCCGTTCCTGTTCCCTTTTGTCAATGTCACATTGGCAAGCGCACGGCATTATTCGTTCTTTGCCCAAGAAAATAACGCGGCATTGCTTTCGCCTGTTGCATACAGGGCAGTACATAAGACCGTCCTCGCCTACATAGCTGCCGTTTTCGGGTTTTGGCACATTTTCGGCTATGCTGTTTATAGCGTTCATTATTTCGTCCATGCGTTCTCCTTATAAAATACCCTCAAGAATATCCTCTTCCGCATAAGGGTCTACGGCGATTCCGCAACCGTGCGGCACATAATACTTGCCGTTTCGGTATTCATAGTCCTTGCCGTTGATTTTGACGAGCTGTGAACCATTGGGAGGCGGTTTTTGCGGCGAGAAGTCATAATCGTCATTCCATGCTCGGGCATTGAACCAAGAAGAGCCATGTTTGATATACTGCACGTCGGTCTGCTTCGCTTCGATCTGTCGGACATAGTTCTCGATACCCTGCTTGACCTGTTCAAAGGTTGTTGGGTTCTTTTTATCGCTGCGAGCTTTTTTATAAGCTTTTAAAGCAGCTTCCTTTCCGACTTTTCGGGGGTACATTTTCCACAAGGTTTCGAATTCGACCGATATATTATTAATTGTATTATTAGATGTAGTATTAATATCTGTATTATTCTCTTTCAAATTATTTTGTATAGGGGTATTCAAATTTTTTTGAATAGGGTATTCAGAAATTTTTATATACCTATCCAAAATTTCTTTGCTACCCTCTTTATATACGATTTCAACAGATATGTAACCTTTGTTTTTTAACTTACCTATCCACCCCGAAACGCTCTGCCTTGTACAGTTATATAGCTTTGCAAAGTAATCATTACTTGCCCAACAAAAGCCTTTTTCATTGCACAAGGCGGTTATTTCTCCATATAGCAGTTTGGCATTTGGAGGTAAATCCTTATCATAGCGCACGGTTGCAGGAATCGCGGCATAATAAGCTTTTTGCGTAACGTCTGCCATTGTTCAGACCTCCGTTAAAACGGCAATCCGCCGTCATTTCCGATCTCCTCAAATCCGTCAAGGTCTGTGAAATCCTGCGTTCCTGCCGAATTCGGCTGATATGAAACAGGCTGTACGGTTTCGCCACGAGCGGCAGGAGTATTTGAATTTGCCTTGCTTTCGCCGAACTGGATATCATCGGCAATGACGAGGAATTCATATCGCTTATTGCCGTCCTTGTCCGTGTAATTGTTATTCTGCATACTTCCGATAACCATCATTGCAGAGCCTTTCCCGAAGTATCTGCAGACGAATTCTGCCTGCTTATTCCACACCTGCACGTTAATGAAGTCGGTTTTGGATTCTCCATCACCAAAATTCTTTCTTGGAACTGCAAGAGTTATTTTTGTAGTTGATTTGCCCGTTGGCGTCTGCCTTAATTCGGGATCGGCAGTAAGCCGACCCCAAAGAAATATTTTGTTAAGAACCATAGTTGTTTTACCTCCTGTTTTAATCTCTTAATCTTATCGGAAGAACGAGGAATGTATAGGCATCTCCGTCGATAGGTTTTATTGTCATCGGCTTAACAGCGCCGCCAAGAATCAACTTAACCCTATCCGATTCCGTAGCTTTGAGCGCTTCAAGGAGAAAACGACAGTTGAATCCTATCCTCACGTTATTTCCGATAAAATTAACATTATCGCTCACAATGTCCTGCATCTCTCCGAGCGTGCTTTTAAGGCTCATATATATACCGTCATCGTGAAATTCACAGGCGAGCGGTGCTTTTGCTTTATCGTTAATAAGAAGCGAAAAACGTTCGAGTGCTTCAATCAACGGTTTGACATTTACGGCAACTTCTGTTGTGCTTTCAGTCGGGATAGCCGATTTGTAATTGTGAAAATCACCTTCAAGAAGTCGGCTGAAAAGCTTTGTTTCTCCGAAATCAAAGATAACGTGCTTTCTGCAGGGGATGATCTTTATTTCGGCATCAGATTTCAGCAGTTTCAGCAGCGAACGCAGGGCATCGGCTTTAACAACGAACTTTCCGTTATATTCGGAATCGATATTTTCCGAACGGACAGCAAGCCTAAGGCCGTCAATGGCTGCAACTTCAAGGACTTTATCTTTTACCGTAAAACACTCGCCCGTCAGAATAGGCTTATTATCGTTGACCGAAACCGCAAAAATAGTCTGCTTGATCATATCTGCGAGAATATCGGCTTTTATAACGATGCTGTCTTTGCTTTCAAATTCGGGGAGTTTAGGGTAATCATCGGCATTCAGAACGCCGATACGGCACTTTGACCTGCCGCTCTTTATTGTCATGATGCTCACGGCATCGTCAACGGTTATGCTGACTTCATCGTTATACTTTGAAACGATCTCAAGAAGCTTTGAACACTCGACGAGAATTTCACCGCCGACTTTGCCGCCGATCGTTGACGAAGAGTCTTCAACGGGTATAGAAGTTGTGATGCCTGTTTCGAGGTCGTAGCCTGTTAAAGAAAGGACAGACTCCGAAAGCGTGAGCTTTACGCAGGTTGTGACGGAAATGCTTGATTTTTTGCAAGCCTGATTGACCTTTTCAAGAGCTGATTTAAGCTCTTTTGTGTTTGCTGTGAATTCCATTGTTTACTCCCCTTTTCCAAATATATTTTGTGCCATACTTACAGCACTCAAAATCAGATTAAACGGTAAACCCGATGTTTCAGAAAACCGACTTATAATTTGACGAATAGAATTAGATATTTCTGCTGCTGTTCCGTTTATGCGAACTATTCTGCCTGTTTCACATTTTTTTACATAAACGATATAATTATCGTCATCGCAGATAGACTTGTTTTTCAAGGCTTCGTTCTCCTTTTTAAGGCGTTCATTCTCCTTGATGATGTTTCTGATATCTACAATTGTAAGGTTTGAGAAATCTTTTTCTTCCATTTTTAACTCTCCTTTTTATATATCGAAAAATGTGATCTGCGAATCATCCGTTGCCTGTTTGCAGTTTTCAACAGACTGATTGAAGTATTCCTCTTTAAGTTCAATTCCTATGGCTTTTCTGCCCATTTTGAGCGCCTGATAAGCTTCGCTGCCGATGCCCATAAACGGAGTGAACACCGTTTCGCCCGGGTTGCTGTAAAGCTCGACAATGCGCTCAATAACGTCAAGCTGCAAGGGACATATATGCTTTTCGTCCATTTCGGAACGGGCGATCTTGGCGTTGAGCACGTTAGTCTGCTGAATATCCCACCATATCGGCGCAGGTTCATAGTCCCAACAAGGCGAAGCTACTTTCTGCCATTTTTCCACAGGGTAATCTTCCTTTGTATGGGTCACGGGAATCTCACCTTCGCCCCATTTACGAAAAATAAGCATATAATCGGGCATTCCGACCCTTGAATATGTGCTGTCTTTACGGAGTTGTTTCCAAAGCAAGCCATGCGCTTTTGTGCGCTGCATTTCAATTACCGGGTCTTTCCATATCGAAATACGGGAGTGATACTGAAAGCCGAATTTCTCGAAATGCTTGATTATGTCGCCGCTGAAATCATATATTCCTGCAGCTCCGTCACGGTTTTTGTATTTTACAAGGTCTTTGCAATGGACAGCGCATATTCTGCCGTTACGAAGTATTCGGAACAATTCGGGAATGAGAAAGTCGAACTGGTCAAAGAATTCCTCGCTGTCCTTGCAGTTACCCATATCGGCAAGGTTATCGCTGTATATGTAGAGGTTTGCGAACGGCGGTGAAAACACCTGCAAATCAACACTGCAGTCGGGGATCTGCTTTATCAGTTCGCAGCTGTCGCCGTTATAAAGCGCCATTTTATCTGTAATATAGCTGTTCATTTTTCACGCTCCTATCCATTCGGGAATCTCAATTTTGGGAATATCGAGATCAAGCCGAAAGTAACGCTTTTTAAGCTCGGCGTTCTGATATTCCCTTATCTGATTTTTTATACCCATTTTCATTTCCTGTTGCATTTTTTCTTTTTCACGGACGGCAGACAATATACGCTGTTCCGTGCTTCCGATTACGATATAGACGTTCACTGCGTTTTTCTGACCGAATCGGTAGAAGCGGCGGACGGTCTGATAGTAGCTTTCAAACGAAAAATCAACGCCGCAGAAAATTGTGTTATGGCAATTCTGAAAGTTAAGACCCATTCCGAAAATACGGGGCTTGCTTATCAGAATTCGTATTTTCCCACTTATAAAGTCAAGTGCTGCCTGCTCCTTAAATTCGGGTTTATGGCTTCCTCGTACTTCAACAGCTTCGGGAATGTACTTTTTAAGCAGGTCGGCTTCATAGTCGGTATAGCACCATACGACTAACTGCTCATCTTCGGGGAGCGATTCAATTATTTCGGCGCATTTGGCAGCTCTCGCTTCGGCTGTAAAACGCTTTTCTTTGTGAAAAGCCGTTGCAGATGTGTCAATATGCCGGAAGAAACCCTCTTCAATGTCGTTTGAGCTTTCATCGATCGGAATAATTACTTCCTGTTCATTAAGCGGCGGCAATATATATCCTTCATCGGAGAATCCTATTTCCGAAGGATTTGAAATATAGACTGCCCAACTTGATACCCACTCCCAGAAGGATTTGACGGCGTGAGCTTTAAGACGGTAGTTTCCGCTGTGTGCAGTGTCGTTAATGAACCATATTGCCAAAGCTTCGTGTGACTTCATAACGCCCAAGTGTTCGGCCTGATTGAGTATTTCCATCTGATTATTCGGTGAGGGCGTGGCTGTGCAATTGAGCTTGTACTGCGTTTTTGCAAATCTGCTGACGATCGCAAGCTTTTTTGCACCCATGTAGCTTTTTAAGATAGAGCTTTCGTCAAGCACAACTCCGATGAAATCATCTGCATTAAAATGTTCAAGCATTTCATAGTTTGTGATATTTATGCCGTCACGGACATCGGCAGAAGAACGGCACGGGGTAACGGCTATTCCAAAGCGTTCACCCTCTTTCACGGTTTGAGCCGATACGGCAAGCGGTGCAAGGATAAGAACCTTGCCGCCTGTATGCTTGCATACGATATCCGCCCAAACGAGCTGAATTATCGTTTTCCCCAAGCCTGTATCAAGGAAAAGAGCCGCCCTGCCCTTCTTTATAAGCCATGGCATTATGTACTGCTGCCAATCGAAAAGGAATGGGTAATCGGTTTTTACAAGTTCATCGGAAATATCGAACCCCGAGGGGATATATTTCTTTGCCTTCGATTTCAAAAATTCATGGTAATTCAAGGTACGATCACCTTCTTTGCGTATGGAGCAAGCTCACGGAGTACGGTTTCCTTATCGCATCGTGTCTTGCTTGCATGGATTGCATAAAGCTCGGAAAGCTGTGATCTGTCTGTTGATTTCAGAAATTCGATCGCAGTTTCAAGGCTCATGTGGCTTTTTCTGCGGCGTTTCTCAACTTCGGGGATATTTTCCTCGTCCATAATGCTTTCCATGTAGTTGACTTCGATCATTGCGTGTGTTATGCCTTTGAATTGATTCTTGATATAGGCTGTATCGGTCGCAAAAAGCAGCTTTTCGCCTGTTCTTAAACTACCTATGAGATATCCGTAGCAAGGGCAATCGGAGCCGTCGGAATTAACGTGTGACAGCGCAAAAGGAACAACTGCAAGCGTTCCGACAAGGCATTGTTTCCCAGGCTCGGGAGTATAGACATTCGGAGTTTTGTTAAGGCAGAGGATGTAGGCTGTTTCGGGTGGCATTATAAGGTCAAAGCCGCACTTTGCAAGCTCGACAGCGCATAAGGCGTGGTCTTTATGGTGGTGGGAGATAAGCACCGTGCCTATCTCCGTTATTCTGTAGTTAAGACCTCTTACGATTTCGGCGTATTTAATGCCGCATTCGATGAGGATAGCTGTTGTGCCGTCCGAAACCCGGTAACAATTGCCTGTGCTGCCGGTTGCGAGAGTATCAATTTCCATTGTTCACCTCTGCAGTAAGCGTTTTTGGCTCGGTTTTCTTTACTTCTTCGAAGTCAACATCAATGACTTCGCCTGTGTTGGCTTCCGTGCGGATTTCAGTTGCGGTTGTTCTGACGGTTTCATCGGAAAGCTCGTTATAAGTATCGTTGGCATAGCTGCTTCCGAAATTCTTCGGAAATTTCTTTACGGCGTTGTTCCTCATTTTGCGGAGAATCATAGCTTCACGGCTGTGTGGTTCGCTCCACGAGGGAGAAATCCATTTCTGAACTTCGGGGAAATCAAGCAGTTCATCAAGCTTCATATCCTTGATCTTTGTCTTTATTTCCTGCTTTTTCTGCTCGATCTGCTGTTTCTGCTCGGCGGTTGCCTTATAGCGGTCGGCGCAGATGCCAAATGTTTCGTTCATCATGTTATTCATGATATGGGCGTGAAGATTACGGACTACATCTTCACGTTCAGCGATGCGGAAGTCAACTGTGCCATTTTTAAGCTTGATAGGATAAACCACTCTTACGACCTTACCCTCGCCCTTTGGCGTCCACTTCGGCGGTGTCATTTCGATGCCGTTGTATGAGGGATATTCGAAAATATCATTTTCACGGACTGCCCAATACGGAAGGACGGTTTCGACATCAACTCCGAAAGTTCTTAAAATGGCATCGTTTCCGTCACCTTCGATGCCCATCTCGATCATCTTTTTCCAATTATCCCCTACTTTAACGTTGCGGAACTGGAAATATACTTCACGGTTGGAAGAAGCTGTGTTGAGCTTCAAGAGTGCAACTTTCTTGATAATGTCCGTATAGTTCGATGAATCGAGGTTTGGACTTCCCCATGTCAAATTGTTCGTGTAGAGCATTTCTGCGATAGTTGAAACTGCATTCATTGCACATTCAACGCTATATTCGTCAAGCTTCAAGCCACGCTGCTCCATCTGTGTTGTGATTGCGCCAAGAAGCTTGCTTTTTGCATCCTCTGCTCTTGTAATAAAAGGGTTTGCAGGTGCTTTTACTGCGTTAGTATTTGTATTTTCTGCCATTGTTCATTATCCTTTCCTATTTTTATAAAAGTCCCAGTTCTTCGAGTTCATAGTCATATTCTCCGCTTTTCTTCCACTCTTCAATGTTTTCTTCTTTGACATCACACTCGCCCCGTATAAAAGCAGGGCAATCGGGTCTGCATCCCCAAGTCATACCAAATTGATAACATTCACTCATACTGAATGGAAGTTTATCGTCCAATTCTGCTATGGTTGCTGCAAACATAGCAGCCTCGCTATAATTAGGTTCAGCCATTGTTTACAACCTCAAATTCAAAAATCCTTTACAGTCAGCTTATCTTCATCGGAAACACGGAGCGTGATAAGCTGCATTTTATCGGCAATGGTTTCGAGCATTCCCGAATAGCTTGAACTGTCGAGTCCATCTATATTGTCGATAAAAAGCGGAACGGCCAGTCCGTAATGTTCGGAAAGTGTGCTTATAATGTCAATACCGACAAGAATCTTTCCTGCGGTGTTGATATCGTTGTAACGGTCAGCGCCAAATGCTATAGCATCGCAGCACTCTGTCAAGCCGTCATTGGTCTTGTTTGGTTCAAAAAGCTTGAATTTTGCAATTTTGAACATTCCGTTGACGGTTTCTGTGATCTTGGCTACCTTATAGCGAATGAAATCATTCAGAAGGTCAAGCTTCATCTGCAAACGTGCTTGATCTCCCCGAAGTTTCTGCTGTTCGGTTTTGAGTTCGGCAATTCGGGCGTTAGTGCGTTCATCAAGCTTCAAAGCATTCAAAACGATAGTTTTTTCATCGATGCGTTTCGAAAGATATTCAAGATTCTTTTGCAGCTCGATTATCTCTTCTGTATTCGGATTTGGCTTTTCGGCAAGATTTACAAGCTCGCTTTTCAAAGCAAGGGAAAGTTCCTCATATTCGGGGAGGTCAAAAACGTCGCACACGATTGGCCGTTTGCTTTCCAGTTCTGCGATTTCGGATTCAATCGAGGAAATATTCTTTTCGAGCGAACACTGTTTTGATTCGTAATCGTCAAGTTGTTTTCCGATAATAGACATTTTTTCAATATTTCGGTCAAATCCTGCTGCAATTTCTGCCTTAAAATCTGCTTTTGCTTTTTCGATTTTTTCAGCAGGAAGAGCTTGTCCGCAAGTCGGACATACAGTATCACCATGCCATTCAAGCGAGTTCAGACGCTTGTTATCTTCGGTTACTCTGCAGCGATCCGCTTTAAGAGATGAGATATTACTAACAATAATGCGCAAATCTTTCTGATGTTCAGCCAACTTGCTTTTTAAATCAGCAAGTTTTTTCTCGGTTTCATACCTTGCTTCACGGTTTTTCACGTCCTGTTCGGCGTGGAATTCGTAGTTTCGGTGTTCGAGGTCGGCAAGCTTCTTTTCGGTTTCGATATATTCGGATGAAGTATTGGGATTCCATACTTTAAGCGTTCCGACCTTCTCGGAAGCTTCGGCGGATTCCTTTTTCAGCGTTTCGATTTCATTTTCAACGGCCTTTATATCCTCCGAACGTCCGCTTAAATTGTTGATATTTTCATTAATACGCATCGGCAAGGTATTTATCCTCTCGGAGTTCGCCTTTACCTGTGCATTCAGCATTTTCAGAAAATCGGTTGAATTGTGCATCGCAAGGTCAGCTTCAATTTCCGAAAAACTTGCATTTTCGGCGGCGATTTCAGCATCTGTCTGATTTCCCAAAACTGAAAAGAGAATTTCACGGCGGCTTTTCCATTCAAGGTTTTCCGTGAAGTGCTTGGGATTGGTGAGAAGCTTAAACTTGTCCTCACTGATGATATTTGAAATTTCCGCTTCATATTCGCAGATTTTCTTGGGTACGCCGTTTATGTAGCATTCAAGCTCCGAGGATTTATATTCGCCTGTTGTTTTTACATACTTGGAAGCGTAAACCTTTTTCAAGGTCAGCAGCTTGCCGTCCACGGTAAAATCAGCTTCGACGCTGTTTTCAGTTTCAACGGGAAGGTTGGTCGGCTTAACGGTAAATTTGGTTTCACCTGCGGAGTTCTTTCCGAAGAGAAGCCAAAGGAAAGCATCGTAGATTGTGGTCTTTCCGAGCTTGTTTCTGCCCGTGATCTCGAGGTTACCGCCGTTCGGGAAGATCTCGAAGGAGCGAACGCCTTTGAAATTCTCGATTTTAAGGCGGTTTAACTTCATTTTCATATTGACAAGTCCTTTCTTATGCCTTATAATAAGGCTGTAATCAAATTTTTGGTTTTAGAGCCTGATCGGTGGCAGCCGTGACGGCTCTTTTTTATTTATGCAGCAACTGACCTTTTACGCCGCTCCACAGAAATACAGCGAGCGTAATTGCTGAATAGACTATGTATTCATTTGTGTTTATAATCCCCTGTTCGCAAGCTCCTGTAAGAGTAAGCAACGCCACAAGTGAAGCTACGAACAGGACTTCTGCGAATCTTTTGGACTTCTTCATTGTTTCACTTCCTTTAAAGGATTCTGCCCGAACCACCAGTAGACGAATTTTGCAGTCGGAATGCAGTAACCTTTGCTTAATTTTCCATCCTTGCGCCAAGATAAGCCGAGCGCACCGCCATTGATTGCTGCGTGAAGACTGTTTTTATCCATACCCATAAATTCGGCGATGACGGGTACTGGTATCTGTTTGGGATATTTATTGATTATCTCTTCAACCTTTGCCTTATCATTGGCAAGGAACTCTTCGATTGTCATATTAGGTCACTCCTTGTTATATTTCCCGAGGAACTTATTGATGAAGTATTCCTGACCTTTGCCCGTTACTTTTGGTGTTTTTGTAACTCTTATTGAGCCGTCGGGATTGCTTATCGTGCTTTCTTTTACCTCGAAAAGATTAAGCTCCATAGCACGTTGAGTAGGCATATTAAAGCTTGAACCCGTTTTAATAAGGTAGCCGTTACTTCGCAGCCACTCAAAAAGTCGTTTCTGACCGACATTAATGCCGTTCTGTTTAAGTATCTTCGCCAAATCGCCGATAAGAATTGACGTTTTGGCAGTTTCCACCGCCTGAGCAAAAAGGACTTTCGGCTTCCAAGCTGTCATTATCTCGTTCTGACGGTTCACGGTATCAGTAAGAGCTAAATTCTGCTGCTTGATACTGTCAAGCTGATTGTTGGCAAACTGCAACGCTCTTGCCATTACCGCTTCGGGAGTGTTCCACTGCTTTTCAACCTCAATGAAATACTGTCTAAACTGCTTTCCCTTTTCGGAACGCTGTATCATGCAGATTTCCTTTGCCATGTCAATGGTGAGCTGGTGGTCGATTGTTCTACCGCCGTTTTCTAAATTTTTAGAAAACGTTATAAAGTCCTCATTTTCATTAAAGCCATATCCGCACATATTTTTAAACCAATCGGCGTACTTGGACTTTACTCCAAGAACTTCATGTAAATCTCTTCCCATTACCGTGGGACGTTCATTTTCATAGTTTACTTTGATAAGTTCGTTCAAATCTATGCTCCTTTCCAAAAATGATTAAGCGGATTAGAACCACTAATCAATAAAATTACCCATAATGTCCTGTCTGTATCGTGAATCGGACATTCTGTTTTTCAGATTCTCTCTGTAAGTCTTGCCGTTTGCCTTGATTTCATCGCCCTTTGCAGCCATATAAGGATTATCCCACGTCGTCCAATGGAACGATTCCCAGTCGGGATTATAAACAAAACTGTTTGTATTCCCCATACAGAACATCTTATAAAAGAAGTTTTTTCCGTTCGGAGTAGAGTTTATAAGCGCAACACCATTGTCGCTTGTGTTCAAGCATTTTTCCATATATCCCCATATATATTCAAGATTATCAATTCGTGCTGCTTCTGAAATGAATAATACATCAATGGGGATAGGTTCTGCCGAATCAAAATTAGTATAAGCCAGTTCATACGCCGAATGCAGCTCTATAAGAACGCCGTTAATAAGGGTCATCTGACCTGTCGAACGGCTTTCGTCTGCAATAAGCTCCTTCGGGATAACTCTCTTCAAATCACGCCAGTTCTGCCTTGCGATAGTTTCTGTCGGCGCAATTATCCATCCCAAAACTCTTGGAATAAGTGTTTCAGGTCTGTCTTCATTTGCGCATTTAAAAAGTTGTTTAACGAATTCTACTGAGAAGCAGTAGTCCTTGCCACCTCTCGCACCTGCCGCTATAACACGAAAACGCTTGTTGCTCTTATGAACCATAGCCTGATAATCGTGAGGAGTATAGTTAATTACAATTTTGTAATCGGGTGTGTTAATAATGTACAATTACGAATCTCCTTTCCAATCATTAATAATCTGTTCGACTTCGATTTTCACACGTTCCGCTTTTGCTCCCTGCTGTGAACCGCTCATAATAGCACTAAGTTCCGTTGAGGACATTTTTTCTTTATAGCGGCTTTCGATTTCACGAACAAGGTCGGTCTGTTTTTTGCCGATTTCGATAAGCTCGTGCAGCATTTCATTTTTTGTCAAGCTGTCACCCCCTTTTTTCTGAATATTTAAAGAAAAATTTTGCAAATACAACACAATATCATTGACAAGTGTACGCAAAAATGGTATTATATAAGTGCCAACAAATAAAATACTTAAACACGCTTTATTAAAAATGGGATTTTCAATAAGGTGAGCTTTGCTATTACCTTTTTTCAAATTTATTGTGTTGATATTATTATAACTCAAATATTTGCGTAAGTCAATATTATCAACGCAAATATTTGAGTTTTAGGAATATATACAAATATTACTTTTGATAATTGTGCAAATTTATATTTAAAGACAAAAAATAAAACCGCTCCGATAGTTCGGAACGGTCTTAACATAAATTATAGGAGTGTTGTATATGAATCTTAACTATGATTGTGTAAGAGATTTGCTTTTATGCTTGGAAGAAAATCTTACATGTGAAACAGAAATTGTATCGCAAAAAGTACGTTTTAATACGATATCTCTAAATACTGTTTGTAACAGCTTGCCTAATTATACTCGTGAAGATGTAACTTATACAGCAGTAAAATTAAAAGAAGCTAATTTTATTGAAATGCAAGTTATCGGAAATCCATCTCACATATCCAGCATTTCATTTGAAAGCATTACATTCTCAGGACACCAATATCTTGACAGTATAAAAAGTTCTTCCGTATGGGAAGAAGTTAAACAGACTTTTAAGAGCAAGGCAATTGAATTGTCGTTAAATGCTATAATGATAGTTGCCAAAAACGTTATTTCAAAGCAACTAGCAATCTAAATTATTTACATATAAGTTTTTTGTACATTTCAGCTTTTAGGTCTATGTACTCATTAAGATTGCTCTTCATTTCATCTGCGAAATCTTCTACACAAGATTCTGGAGTTTCAAGTTTTTTTATTGTATGTGGACATTCTCCATCTCCGAAAAAAGATCTGAACCCTGCATCAATTTCCTTTGCTATATTTTGAAAATTCATATCAATTATAGGCATAACACAACCCCTTTCAAAATTCAGCTTTAGCTGTGATTATATTATAATGCAAATATTTGAGTTTGTCAATAGGAGATGTTGTCAATGTATGAACGTTTAAAAAAATTGTGTGCGGCTCATGGTACTAACATAACCCAATTATGCGAAAAAGTTACAGGTAGTAGCGGAAATTTAGCCACATGGAAAAAGGGATATATGCGATCCGATTATTTGCTTAAGGTATCAGAGTATCTTGACGTTTCTGCTGATTATCTTGTTGGACGCAGTGAAAAATCATCGGGTGAATTATCTTCAATAGACGAAGAATTGAAATACCTGCTTGATCTGTACCAAAAGCTTCATGAAGATGACAAAATAAGAATAATCACGAAAATGGAAACTATAATAGAGGACTATCCCGAAAATAAAGAAAGTGTATCATAAAAACAACCACCCGAATAGGTGGTTGAACTTTTACCAAGAATCTTTATATCAATACAACCACAGCAAATTCAAACGCTATGCCCTCTATTTGGCATTTTGCGAGTTTGAATGTAATTTTACCCTATGAATTTTAAAATGCCTTAAAACGGCGTTTAAATCTGTTATAAAGCGTTTTGCCAATTGTATGTTATTTTGTTTGATATCCAAACAATGTCAATGACATGTCAATGACAAGTCAATCAAGTCAAGACACAGATATAGATAAGAATAAGAAATAGAATAAGATCAAGAATATATATTTTGGTCTTTTTAGGTAAAACAAAAACTCCCGTTCGGCGTTGGTAGCACCGAGCGGGAGAGAAATAGAGGATATGATATACCCACAAATCCATTAAAAGTATATCACATCCTCCTCATAAAGTCAAGGAGGAATATTTATGGCAAGACCAAAAAAACAAGCACCAACTCGAAAAAACAAACAGTATGAATACAAGGCTGTTGTCGGGAGAAATTTTGACGGTACTGCTATAAGAAAGAGTTTTTATAGCCCGAAATCAATTCAAGATGCGAAAGTAAAAGCGCAGGAATACATTATTCGGCAGGAAGTTATAGCTCAAACAGGTGCGACATCAATAGCATCTCGATCAAGCGAGATGACTTTAGCGAAATGGGCAACAAACTGGCTTGAAGTTTACAAAAAGCCAACTGTATCAAAAAACAGCTATGAATATACCTATGCCAACGCCGTAAACAAGCATATAATCCCTTACTTTGGCACAGCTAAGCTTACAGATGTAAAATCAGCTGATGTTCAAAAATTTTACAATGAAAAGTCGCAAACACTTTCGGAAAGTATGATGAAAAAGATTAATCTTTGCATGAACGGTATATTTGAAACGGCAATTGACAATGATTTGATAATTAAAAATCCTACGAAGCACGTTAAATTTACAAGCGCCGTTCCTCCGATACAAAAAAGAGTATTTACAGAGGAGCAAATTGAAACAGCGAAAGAATTTCTTAAATCAGATGTTTTTCCTGCTGCATACGTTATTCTCGAATCAGGACTGCGCCGTGGCGAATTTTTAGGCTTGATGTGGTCGGATTTTGACTACACCCAAAAAACGTTATCGGTAAATCGTTCAATAGCTCGTGCGCCCGACGGAAAGGTCGAGGTGCGTCCCCCAAAATGGAACAGTTATCGAACTATTCCGATTTCGACAGAACTTGCAAACTTTATAAAAAAGATGCCTCAAACCGGAGATTATATTTTCGGGGACAACGGGAATGCAAGATCAATTGATAGTTTTAACAGCCGTTTTGCAAGCTCTATGCAACGCTTAAATTCAGAATTTAACGAAATCCCTGCTTTGACTCCTCACGAGCTTCGGCATACCTACGGAACACATCTTCGTCGTATTGGTGTTGACATTTATACAATTCAAAAGATAATGGGGCATAAAGATATTAACATAACAGCAAACACCTATGTTCACGATGAAACGGAAACAACCCGAAAAGCGGCAAAAATTATATAATCACACACAAAGTTCAGCAAATATATGAGCAAATGTACGACAAAAGTACGACAAATAATCAAATATTAACTGATATCACTTAATATATACAAGTTCGGCAAACAACGCGAAATAGCCACTTTTCCAAGTTTTCCAAGTATTTTTACAAGGTGACAAATAAGATTCAGGTTCTGGTGGTAGCAATACC
>JBJFFR010000043.1:0-4172 GCA_051891935.1 Oscillospiraceae bacterium | reverse complement strand
CCTTGACCGCATAATCAAGGAAGGTTATGCACTTCTCGGACTTATCTCATTCCTCACCGCAGGTAAGGATGAAGTCCGTGCATGGACGATCACAAAGGGAACAAAGGCTCCGAAGGCAGCAGGAAAGATCCATACTGACTTTGAAAAGGGCTTTATCAGAGCGGAGGTCGTTTCGTTCAATGACCTTATGGCTTGCGGAACAATGGCAGGCGCAAAGGAAAAGGGACTTGTCCGTCTTGAGGGCAAGGAGTACGTTGTTCAGGACGGAGATATAATCCTGTTCCGATTCAACGTTTAATACTGAATTAAAGGGCATCTGGGAAAGTGCCTTTTAATAAAAAAATAATGGAGGATATGAAATGAACACAAAGAAGATTCTTGCCGGTGTTATGGCTCTTTCCATGACAGCTGCATTGGCAGCCTGCGGAAACAGCGACAACGGCGGCAGCACCCCCGAAGAAACAACAACCGAAGCTACCACTACCACAAAAGCTACTGTTGCTGTAAACACAGAAGCACTCAAGGATGACGAACAGGAAGCACTCGCTTCCGTAATGGAACAGCTCCCCGATGTTGAGCTTGAAAACAAAGAGATCAAGTGGCTTGCTCACTACGATATCAACCCCTCGGGCGACGGCGCATCCAAAAAGGTTGAAATCGAAATGTTCGAGCAGAAATACGGCGGAAAGATCACATATTACCCGACAACATGGGAAAACCGTTACAACGATCTTTCCACAAACATCCTCGGCGGAACAGGCATTGACTTCTTCCCCGGCGATGACGCAAACAACTATCCTAACGGCATCGTAAAGGGTATGTTCCAGCCTGTTGACGACTACATTGATATGGATTCCGCTATCTGGCAGAATGTTTCTTCCGCTATGGATCTTTTCAAGTTCGGCGGAAAGCACTATCAGTTCGTTACAAACGTTACTGCTGAACAGGTAGTTATCTATGATACATCCACACTTGAAGCACAGGGCTTCGATGATCCTTGGGATCTTTACAAGGAAGGCAAATGGAACTGGGAAACCTTCAAGCAGATGCTTCTCGACTTCGTTGATCCCGATTCCGAACAGCTCGGACTTGACAACTGGTTCAATGAAAAGGCTCTTTATCTCTCCGCAGGCGTTCCTACTGTTTCCGTTGGCGATGACGGACACCTTGTCTGCAACGTAAACGATGCAACGGTTGAAAAGGCAATGAACTTCCAGTATGAGCTTTATCAGAACGGACTTGTTCTTCCTCTTGAACAGTATAACTGGTCTATCCAGCCACAGTTCATGGGCGAAGGCAAGGAGCTCTTCTGGCTCAACGGAATGTGGGGAATCACAGGTGATCCTGCAACATGGACAGTAGGTATCGCTCCCGAAAACCTCGGTATCGCTCCTGTTCCTTCTCCTGAGGGCTCCGATCCTTATCAGTCTGCCGTAATCGCAGGTTATGCACTCTGCAAGGGCGCAACAAACCCCGAAGGCGTTGCTCGTTTTGCTGAATGTACTATCCTTGCCGCTAACGATCCTGCAACGATCGCTATCAACGACAGAAAGGCAAAGGACGACAGCCAGTGGTCCGACGAGATCATCGCAAGAAACAAGGAGATCAACGAACTCACAAGACAGTACCCTGTTGTTGACCTCGCTGCAGGCTGCTCTTCCGATATTGCTTCCATCACAACAGACGGCGGCTCGGAAATGGGCACAAGAGCTGCATTCCACGGCACCGACTGGGCAACAATGAGAGAAACTATCGCTGATACTCTTATCATGCTCGTAGAAGAGGTTGACGAGAATCTCCAGAAAGCAACAGCTGAATAATACTAATCCTACATAAAACACAAAATCCGCTTGAACAATTTTGTTCAGGCGGATTTTTTATTTAGGGGTTCTCTAAAAACCGGGACTCGAGCAAATTTTCGTTTATGACTTTGTTCAGCTGCAAGGCAACAAACCGCAGTCAATACTAAAGAAACGCTGATAAATCAGCTTTTTCTTATGTATTACAAGGTTTGTTAACGCAGCAGATGAGCAAAGTCATAGAAAATTTGCCGAGAAGGAGGTTTTTAGAGGTTCCCTTTACATAAGCGGTGCAAGAATTCGGAGAACCCTTCCGATTATCTTTGTAAAGATATTGAATTTCTTGCAATCTTCAAGAGTTATGGACTGGCATTTCTGCAATGTCAGCTGATAATCCTCCTCCGCTTCACGGACAGAAGCCGTACCGTAGGTGTACGCCGCACATTCAAAATGCAGGAAAAGGCTGCGGTAATCAAGGTTGATCGAGCCAACGACCGAGCGTATATCATCGCTGACAAAAACCTTTGCGTGAACAAAGCCGGGCGTGTATTCATACATCTTTACTCCTGCTTCGATAAGCTCAGCATAATAGGTGTGCGCCAGCCAGAATGCGTACTTTTTATCGGGGATATGCGGCATTATGATCGAAACGTCAACGCCCCTTTTTGCAGCATAACAAAGCGCCGTTGACATTTCATCGTCAATTATAAGATACGGCGTCATGATATGAACGTACCTCTTTGCACGGTACAGAATATCAAGATAAACGTTCTGACCGACATTCTCACGGTCGAGCGGACTGTCGCTGTACGGGATAACATATCCGGGCTTTGATTCGTTCTTTATCTCGGGGAAATCGGTAACGATATAATCGCTGAAATTATCCCATTTCTGCTCGGTCATATTCCAGTTCTGCAGGAACATCATAGTAAAGCTTTTGACCGCTTCGCCCTTGAGCATTATGCCCGTATCCTTCCAATGTCCGAAACGCTTTATCTCGTTGATGTACTCGTCGGAGAGATTTATTCCTCCCGTAAAGGCGGTCTTGCCGTCGATAACGACAATCTTTCGGTGGTCACGGTTGTTCTGAACGGTCGAAAGCACGGGTACGATCGGCGAAAAGACCTTGCACTGTATGCCGAGCGCCTGCATTTTCTTCGGGTAATTGACAGGAAGAAGCATCAGCGTACAGGTTCCGTCATACATAAAGCGCACTTCAACGCCCTCTTTGACCTTTTGCTTGAGTATTTCAAGTATCGAGTCCCACATAATTCCCTCATCAACAATGAAATACTCCATAAAAATAAATTTTTCCGCTGCAAGAAGCTCCTTTTTAGGCACTTCAAACTTATCTTCGCCGAGCGGAAAATACTTTGTTGCAGTGTTTTTATAGACCGGGAAAAAAGCGCTGTTTTTCATGTACTCGGCAAAACGTGCTTCCGATTCGTCAATGTCGGCAAGCTCGCGCACAACATCATCATTCTGCGGCAGAAAACGGTTCGTTTCCTCGATGACATCGGAAAGCTTCCTGCGGACGAGCCGAATTCCGAATTCAAGTCTGACGAATGCGTACATGAGCGTTCCGAAAACAGGAAGCGTCAGCACAGGAATTATCCACGCCATTTTAAAGCTCGTATTTGACTTATTATCGCTGATGATGTAAACCATTGCAACCGTTGAAATGATGAGGTTTATCGCATAAAAAAACTCCATGGAGTTCCTCATCGAGTTCACGCAGAGCCAGAAGAAAACTATCTGGATCAGAAGGAACAGAAAAACTATCATCGTTCTGCCGAAAACAAGCCTACAGAGCTTTTTTATTTTTGAAAGAAATATTCTATTATTCATTTTATTTGCGTCTCCTTAAAAATGTCCCCTTGCATTTATTATGTATTACATAAATTTATCAAAAGTGTATTCGGAAAGCTTTTCGTTGACCATACGGGATATCTCGATAAAAACCTTTTGATATCCGCACTTGCCTGACATTCCCCTGCTGCATTCGTAACTATCGGTCAGACATTTGCTTATCGCATATCTTCCGTCAATAGCCTCGACAACATCCTTCAAAGATATCTCGCTCGGCTTTTTCGCAAGTTCATATCCCCCCTGCGTACCCTTGAACGATACAACAATACCTGCAGCAACCAGCTTGCGCAGTATCTTCAACGCGAAACGGAGCGAAACTACTGTCCTTTCGGAGATCGTATTCGCATCAAGCCGCTTGCCCGCTTCGCAAAGGCAGCCAACTATACGCACTGCATAATCCGCTTCCAAAGTCATATTCATAGCCTAAAACCTCACCAAAGATCAATACCTGATCAATCAAGAAAATCCTTTACCTTTCTGCTTCTGCTCGGATGACGGAGCTTA
>JBJFFR010000042.1:0-4185 GCA_051891935.1 Oscillospiraceae bacterium | reverse complement strand
GCCGAAGAAGCTGTTGAAGATATCGCCGATGTCGCCCATATCTCCGAAGCCGCCGCTGAAACCGCCGTTAAATCCGCCACCGCCGTAAGAAGGATCGACGCCTGCGTGACCGAACTGGTCGTAGCGTGATTTCTTATCGGGGTCGGACAGCACTCCGTATGCTTCGTTTACCTCTTTGAGCTTTTCCTCGGCGCTTTTATCGTTGGGGTTAAGATCGGGGTGGTATTTTTTTGCGAGCTGTCGGTATGCTTTCTTTATCTCGTCCTCCGAAGCAGATTTGCTTACTCCGAGGACTTCATAATAATCTCTTTTATCAGCCATAAAAGCCTCCTGCGGAGCAAGACTGCTCCGTGAATCGTCTTTTTAAACGCCATTAGGTCAGATATTCTCTGACCCGTTTGGCGTATTTATTTTTTAGGATCATTCAACATCCTTGAAATCTGCGTCAACAAAGTCGCTTCCGTTGCCGCTGTCATTGCTGCCGGCATCATTTCCGCCTTCAGCAGCGCCCTGTGCAGCCTGTGCAGCAGCGCCTGCAGCCTGATAAACCTTTGTAGCGATCTCGGAGAATGCCTTCTGGAGTTCATCGGACTTTGCCTTGATATCGTCTGTGTTGTCGGTCTTGAGGGCTTCCTTGAGAGCGTCGATCTTCGGCTGAACAGCTGCCTTTTCGTCTTCTGTTACCTTGTCGCCGAAGTCTGTGAGAGCCTTTTCGCACTGGAATACGAGGTTTTCAGCGTTGTTCTTTGCATCAACTGCTTCCTTACGCTTCTTATCCTCTTCTGCATACTTGGCAGCATCGTCAACAGCCTTCTGAATGTCTTCCTTGGACATCTTTGTGGAAGAAGTGATGGAGATGTGCTGCTCCTTGCCTGTGCCGAGATCCTTTGCGGAAACATTTACGATACCGTTTGCGTCGATATCGAAGGTAACTTCGATCTGTGGGATTCCGCGGGGAGCGGGAGCGATACCGTCAAGGCGGAACATACCGAGCTGCTTGTTGTCCTTTGCAAATTCACGTTCACCCTGGAGAACGTTGATATCAACAGCTGTCTGGTTATCTGCATAGGTGGAGAATACCTGTGACTTCTTTGTAGGAATGGTGGTGTTTCTCTCGATCATCTTTGTGCAAACGCCGCCTGCGGTTTCGATACCGAGGGAAAGCGGAGCAACGTCGAGAAGGAGAAGACCTGTTACATCGCCGCCGAGAACGCCGCCCTGGAGTGCAGCACCGAGAGCTACACATTCATCGGGGTTGATGCCCTTGAACGGATCCTTGCCGATGAAGTTCTTTACAGCTTCCTGAACAGCAGGGATTCTTGAAGAACCGCCGACCATAAGAACCTTGTTGAGGTCGGAAGGCTTGAGTCCGCTGTCGGAGAGAGCCTGCTTTACAGGACCCATTGTGGACTGAACGAGGTCGGAAGTGAGCTCGTTGAATTTAGCCTGTGTAAGCGTCATTTCAAGGTGCTTCGGACCTGTTGCGTCTGCTGTGATATATGGGAGATTGATAGTAGATGTCGGTGTGGATGAAAGCTCGATCTTTGCCTTTTCAGCAGCTTCCTTCAATCTCTGCATAGCCATCTTGTCGCCTGTGAGGTCGATGCCCTGCTCGCTCTTGAAGTTTTCAACCATCCAGTTGATGATCCTCTGGTCGAAGTCATCACCGCCAAGACGGTTGTTGCCGGCTGTTGCAAGAACCTGCTGAACGCCGTCACCCATTTCAATGATAGATACATCGAATGTACCGCCGCCGAGGTCGTAAACCATGATCTTCTGATCTTCTTCCTTGTCGATGCCGTAGGAAAGAGCAGCAGCGGTAGGTTCGTTGATGATTCTTCTTACGTTAAGACCTGCGATCTGACCTGCGTCCTTTGTAGCCTGACGCTGTGCGTCTGTGAAGTATGCAGGAACGGTGATAACAGCTTCTGTAACGGTTTCGCCGATATAAGCCTCTGCGTCGGACTTGAGCTTCTGAAGGATCATAGCGGAGATCTGCTGCGGAGTGAATTCCTTATCGTCGATCTTTACTTTGTAATCGGAGCCCATGTGACGCTTGATAGAAGAGATAGTTCTGTCAGCGTTTGTAACAGCCTGACGCTTTGCTACCTGACCTACAAGACGTTCGCCTGTCTTTGTGAAGCCTACAACGGAAGGAGTAGTTCTTGCGCCCTCTGTGTTTGCGATAACGACTGCGTTGCCGCCTTCCATAACTGCTACGCAGGAGTTTGTTGTACCTAAGTCAATACCAATGATCTTTGACATAATGATCTTCCTTTCTTATATAACAAGTGATTTTTGTGAAATCGTTATGGGTTTGCGACAACGACCATCGAACATCTGATGACCTTATCGCCGAGCTTGTAGCCCTTCTGGAAAACCTGGCAGACTGTGTTTTCGCCGAAGTTTTCGTCCTCGACCTGATTAACTGCGTGGTGGATATTCGGGTCGAACGGTTCGCCGAGCGCCTTGATCTCGGTAACGCCGAGCTTTTCAAGGATGCCCGTGTACTGCTTGAATATCATCTCAACGCCCTTTTTGTAGTTCTCATCGGAGCATTCAGCATCCATCGCACGTTCAAAGTTGTCGATGACGGAAAGTATCTCGGTGATGACCTTTGCCTGTGCGTCTGCGACAGCGTTAAGGCGGTCGTTCACGGAACGCTTGCGGAAGTTGTCATATTCTGCAGCTACTCGAAGGTATTTATCCTTTTCATCGCCGAGCTGCTTTTCAAGCTCTTCAATGCGCTTCTTATCCTCAGAGATCTCTTCCGAAGGCTTTTCTTCTGCGGTCGGTTCCGCTGCCTGTGTATTCTCTTCGGCAGCCTCCTGTGTCTGTTCTTTTTCAAGCTCCTCGCTTGTTTTATTTGTATCCATTTGGGGCAGGACTCCTTTCTTTACCGGGGCTTGCTTTCAGCGTCGGGGAGGAATCTTCCTTCGTCCCTTGCATCAGCAGACGGTTCATCATCGGATATCATTTCCGTTATCCTCTCGGAAAGATACTCAACGTAAGGAATTATCTTTGCGTAGTTAATGCGCATCGGACCTATTACGCCGAGAGAACCGGCCGTTTTGCCGCCCTTCTTTATCTTTGAAACGATCATACTGGAGTTTTCGATAACGAATCCTCCATCCTCACCGAACATGACCTGCAGATCTCCGAAGCTGTCGTCAAGCATTTTCACAACCTCGTTTTTATGTTCAAAAAAGTGAGCGATCTGATTGTTGTCAATGTCGGTTCTTGCAAGCAGATTTTTTTCGCCCGAAACAACCACTTCGTTGTCACGGAAACAATCCGCAAGCTCGCTGACGCCTTTTAAAAGAGGTGTAAGCGTGACCATATAAGTTCCCATTGCCGCTGCAAGCTCTTTCAGTGTTTCGTCCGAAAGCTCGTCAATGGTAACTCCCTCAAGATTTTCCGCCATAAAGCTTGTAAAGAAATCAAGCTGTTCGTTTGTAAGATCGAATTCCAGGCGGCAGACCTTGTTTTTGATATCCCCCGAAGAGGTTATCATCAGCAGGACATACATTCTTTTGCCTGTCGGTATGACCTCGACCTTTGTTATCACGGAAAACCTCGGTGAAACGTTTTTTGCAACGGCTGCACAGTTTGTGAGCTGTGCGAGAGCCGTAGAGGCTTTTTCGATAAGTGCGTCAGCCGTCGGGATCTCAACATCGAGGATACTGTCAAGCATTTTTTTATCCTCGTCCGAAAGACTCTGTTCGGGCATGAGCTGTTCGATATAAAGTCTGTAACCCTTGTATGTCGGGATACGTCCTGCGGAGGTGTGAGGCTGTTCAAGGTAGCCGAGCTCCTCCAGAAGCGCCATATCGTTTCTTATCGTTGCAGGTGAAACCTTTATATCGGGCATTGAAGCGATCGTCTTTGAGCTGACGGGGTCGCCCGTTGTTATATATTCATCCACAACGGCGGCGAGAATTTTTCGCCTGCGTTCGTCCTGCAAAACGTTCACTCCTTTTCTTTAGCACTTGCGTTAGCACTCTGTTAGCACTCTTTATCCCTGAGTGCTAATTATATTATACTCCCCCCAAATTATTTGTCAAGGGGTTTTGGTAATTTTCTTATATTTTTCACAATTCGGTGCAAAATATGAGCAATAATTATTGGGATTATACTAATTCCAAACCGTTCTATAGACAAAGCCGACAGATAGAATAATCCAAG
>JBJFFR010000041.1:0-21361 GCA_051891935.1 Oscillospiraceae bacterium | reverse complement strand
CCTATGGTTTCGGCACGGCTGACCGCTTTGATGCAAGCATAGAAAGCCTTTCGGAGCTGATGAAGCTCTTTTAAGCATTTTCTTTATGTGATAATTTGCTAAAATTTTCAGCTTCGCCCTTGACTTGAACAGACAAATGCCGTACAATTTTGATATAATACTTTTTAACAGGAGAAAATTATGTCAGAAGATCAGAACAATGAAATAAAAAACGAGGACGGCGAAAAAACCGAAGTCAGCGGTAAGGTGTCCGTCATTGAAAATATGCGCCGTATCAACGAAAAGCAGCGCCGTGAGGAGCTTGAAGCGGAAGCGGAGCGTGAAAAAGAGCGTGCCGAAAAGGAACGCCGCGAACGTGAACGCTACGAAAAAAAGCTCGAACGTGAACGCATCGAGCTGATAAAGCTAAAGCAGGGCGTTATTTCCGAGGAGGATATCCCTCACGAAAAAGAGCCTGTAAGGGAATATACCGTTTGGGAAAAGATCGGGAACTTTTTTTATCACAACAAAATGCCGCTCTTTGTCGGAGTGCTTATCGTCCTGCTTGCGTTTTTCCTTATAAGGGATATCGTTACCAACAAAAAGCCCGATGTCGCAGTGATGATAATGGCTAACGACCGTGAATTTGACTTCCGCACGAGGGATATCGAAAAGCTTTTTGAAACCTACTGCGAGGACTTCAACGGCGACGGCGAGGTCTATGTCCGTGTAAGCTATCTGCCTGCGATATATGATGACAACAGCGCCGACGCTTACTTCATTCAGTCCTACCAGACAAAGCTCATGGCGGAATTCCAGAGCGGCGATTCGATCATTGTTATCGCTGACGCAGCGGTTTGCAAAACGGTCGGGATCGACACCGTGAGCGAGAACGGCAATCCCGTTGAACCGATACTTGCAGATATGCGCACGATCTATCCCGACGACGAGAACAGCACACAGCTCGGATATATGCTTTCGGGAACAAGCTTCGCCGAGGATATAAAATATACGGAAATGTCCGACAGCCTTTTTATCGGCTTCAGAGTTCCCCGTGAGGCGCTCGGCGTCGATATGGAGAAATTCACCGCCAACTATAACAACGCTTTGAAGCTTTGGGACAACTACCTTAACAATACTGAAGCCGTTCACGATGAAAATGTAAAATTCCACAGCGAACAGAATTGATATGGATTACTTGTTGTATATTTAACGACATATTATACTAATTGTGTGTTGAAATACACGGATATTATAGTACGGTTGGTTTAAATGCATAAAAATATACTTATCGTAAATAATTTCCCGAAAGAAAAGAGGGGCATACATAATGGCAGGCTTTAAGAAAAAAATCAAACTCGATCCGACAATGGTCGGAGGAATGGATCTTGACCAGAAGCGTGAGTGCGTGTCCGAGATCGAGCGCAGAAGAACGCTGGCTTGGAAATACTCCTCCTTCTTTTCGGCAGCAGTTATGATATATATTTTTGTCTACGACCTGCTGTCGGTTCTGTATTCGCTCAAAACCTTTCATCAGGTGCCGCAGATAAGCGGATTAATGTACCTTGTGCCGATAATAATAATGATACCTGCGTTCTTTGCCCATTCTATGAACGGGAAATGGGTGCTTGTTTCGATGCTCGCCTATATGCTTTCCGCTTTCGGTGTGATAATGACCTCATCGTGGCTGAATGCTGTCGCAGCGCCCTTCCTCATCGCAGGCACAGTCATTCAGTTCCGTGTTTCAAGCTGTTGTGAGATGTATGAGGTGCTCTCAAAGCAGGAGGGCTTCCCCGAATTTTACAGCTTTGAACAGGGCGCGGCTATGGCGAAAGAGATAATCGAACGCAATGCCAAGCCGCAGGAAAGCGAGCTTTCGCCGCTTACAAAGTTAGCTATTCAAGCGAACGAGATAAAACAAGCAAAGGAATCAACAGGATCCGAATCGCAAAAAAATATCCCCGAGGGTGAAAACACCGACGGGGAATAGAATACTAATCATTTTTTACGCAACAACATTCACAATGCTGCCAACGGGATCTTTTTCAAGGTCAAGATCGCCGACAGTGTATTTTGCGCTGTTGTCAGCCTTTGTGACCGTGTGGGTAACGCCGCCCGAAACGTAGCTCCTGCCGCATTCGGGACAAATCGCACGATGGATAGTGACGGTCTGATAGGCTATCTTCTGACCGTGCTGTTCGGCCTGCGTTTTGTTTCTTGCAACGTGTTCATTTTCGTGCGCACGAACTGCGGAGTAAGCCGCTGACGGGTCAATGTGAGAAGCGGTCTGGAACGAAACGCCCGGATCATCCGATTGGTCTTGATAACGCCTGTTCTTGCAGGTCTGACATTCAAACGAATCGAAGCGGCGCTTTATGTCGGCTGCCTTTTCTTCATTTTCCTTCTCGTCCGAGGCTTTTTCAAGCTTGGAAAGCTCGCTTTTGTACTTGGAAAGCTCAATGGTAAGCTTCGATTTTTCGGCGGTCTGTTTGGCGTCAAGCTTTTTAAGCTCCTGTTCGTCGCTGCTTATCTTGCTTTCGAGAGCCTTTTTGCGGATGCTTGAATTCAATCCATCGCCGGTTTTAAAAGCATTGTTCTGGTTCGTATTAACAGTAATTGACGGGATAGACGGCATAACTCACACCTCCTTCGGGAAAACACACTTATTTTATATATTATATCACTTTTGCCACGCTGTTTCAATTAGCATTTTTACTATTTTTATTTATTTTTTTAAGGTATAATATATTAATGGCGTTTTAAACCGTTGAAACATCATTATATTAAAGGAGAATAAAGACCGATTATGGGAAGAAAAATTCTTGCACCCGGAACTCTCATTTCGCCGCTGCCTGCGGTAATGGTCAGCTGCGGAGATATCCATAAAGCGAACGTCCTCACCTGCGCATGGACAGGAGTTATAAACACAAAGCCTCCGATAGTATATATATCGGTGCGCCCTTCAAGACATTCCTATTCTATTATAAAAGAAACGGGCGAATTCGTCATAAACCTTACTACCTCGAAGCTCGTGCGTGAAACGGATTTTGTCGGAGTGCGCAGCGGAAAGGATATGGATAAGATAAAGCGCTGCGGTCTTACGCTTGAAGAAGCTTCTGTTGTGAAAGCGCCCGTTATCGCAGAAAGTCCGCTTTCGCTCGAATGTAAGGTCAGAGAGGTCAAAAGCTACGGCACTCACGATATGTTCATTGCTGACGTTGTTGCGATCTCCGCCGATGAACGCTATATCGACAGCAAGGGAAAGATAAATCTTCAGCAGGCAGGTCTTCTTGCCTATTCTCACGGCGAATATTTCTCGATAGGAAGAAAGCTCGGTGAATTCGGCTTTTCCGTTGCAAAAAAGGCGAAAAACAAGTCCTATAACCGAAACATCAGAAAGGACGGCGGAAAATAATGGGCGTTCCGAAGAAGGATATCCAGCGTCTTGACAAATTTCTCTCAACGCAGCTCGGCATAACACGCTCCGAAGCAAAGGAGCTTATAAAGCGAAGGGTCGTAACGGTCGGCGGTGCGGTCGCAAAGCTTTTCGATATGAAGATAGACCCCGAAAAGGACATTGTCTGCTCCGAGGGAAAGGAGATCACCTACCGCAAGCACATATATATAATGATGAACAAGCCGCAGGGCGTTGTGTGCTCGACAAGGGACGGCGAATCGAAGACCGTGCTGGAGCTTCTCCCCGACAGCATACGCAGAGATGGACTTTTCCCTGCCGGCAGACTGGACAAGGACACGGAAGGCTTTGTGTTCATCACCGATGACGGGGTTCTTGCGCACAATATCCTTTCCCCGAAGCATCACGTTGACAAGACCTATTTTGCACGGCTTGAATATCCTGCGAACGAGGATGACATAAAAGCCTTTGAAGACGGACTTGCAATAGACGGCGGCGATGTCTGCCTGCCTGCAAAGCTGGAGATACTCGATGATCCGCATGAAGTCCTTATAACCATCCGCGAGGGTATGTACCACCAGATAAAGCGTATGGCGCAGGCGAGAAACAACAAGGTATTGTATCTCAAACGAATTTCCATCGGAGGAGTGAAGCTTGACGAAAACCTTGCTCTCGGCGAATGGAGAGAAATGTTGCACAAAGAAGCCGAAAAAATTTAGACATTATTTTATCTCAAAATTTCCAGTAATTGTCAAATATTTGCTTTTTCGTCAAACTAAATAAATAAGTTTTTATAAGTTTAGTTAATAAGTGACTTGAAATTTGCTGCCCACATTTGGTATTATATTAATAGAGCCGAGTATGCTCGGCAGACAATTTTAATTAGGAGGTCCTATAAACATGGCAAGTTTGTCACTTCGTTCAATTTATAAGAAATACCCCGGCGGTGTTGTTGCCGTTTCAGATGTTAACCTCGAGATCAAGGATAAGGAATTCATCATCCTTGTTGGTCCTTCCGGCTGCGGTAAGTCCACTACTCTCCGTATGATCGCAGGACTTGAAGAAATTTCCGAAGGTGAGCTTTATATCGGAGATCGTCTTGTAAACGACGTTGCTCCTAAGGACAGAGATATTGCGATGGTTTTCCAGAACTACGCTCTTTATCCTCACATGACTGTATTCGAGAATATGGCATTCGGTCTTAAGCTTCGTAAGGTTCCTAAGGACGAGATCAGCCGTAAGGTTGAAGAAGCTGCTCGCAGCCTTGATATCTCCCACCTCCTCGACAGAAAGCCGAAGGCTCTCTCCGGCGGTCAGAGACAGCGTGTTGCTCTCGGTCGTGCTATCGTTCGTGAGCCTCAGGTATTCCTCCTCGACGAGCCTCTTTCCAACCTCGACGCAAAGCTCCGTGCACAGATGAGAACCGAGATCTCCAAGCTCCACCAGAAGCTCGGTACAACATTTATCTATGTAACTCATGACCAGACAGAAGCTATGACAATGGGCGACCGTATCGTAGTTATGAAGGATGGTTTCATTCAGCAGGTTGACTCTCCGCAGAACCTCTACTCCAACCCTGTTAACCTCTTCGTTGCAGGATTCATGGGTTCACCTCAGATGAACTTCATCGACGCTGTTCTCAGAAAGATCGAAGGCAAGTACACAATTGAATTCGGTTCCGAGGACACCAAGACATCCAGAGGCGTTAAGTACTATGTTGAGCTTCCCGAATCCAAGGTTGATGAGAATGTTCTCACTAACTATGTTGATAAGGAGATCATCATGGGTATCCGTCCTGAAAATATCCACGATGAAGAAATGTTCATCTCTTCCGCAAAGACAGGTATCATTGATGCTGATGTTGAAATCACAGAAATGATGGGCGCAGAAGTTTACCTCTACCTCAACTGCCAGGGTATCCCCCTCACAGCAAGAGTTGATCCGAGATCTACTGCTCGTCCGCAGGATACTATCAAGGTTGCTCTTGATCCTAACAAGGTTCACATCTTTGATAAGGAAACTGAAAAGACAATTGTTAACTGATTGCTTTTTAAGTAAACATATTAGCTGCCATGCTTTTGTATGGCAGCTTTTTTGTATATATAATACTAAGGAAACGCTGATTAATTCGTTTCTGCCGTTTTTCAAAATGTCCTCAAAGGCTTAAACTCGTACATTTTTCAAAACGGCGAAACGAACGCTGCGCTTTAATCAGCTTTTTCCTAATAACCAATTAACCTATGGATAAATACGGTGTCTATAATACGCCCGCTCTGCGTCAAACTCCCTTGAAAGGCGACAAGCCTTCCTGCGGTCGCTTTCCTTGAGTGGTCGTATTCTATCCACCGTATTTATCCATAGAACAAATGGTTATTAGTATGAGGAAAAATATACAGAATTTTGGAGAAATTAGTTGATACTGATTGATTTTTTGGAAATATTGTGATATACTTATAACATATATTTATTTTGCCGATCGTTCTCGGCAAAGAGAAAATTCAAACAATGTTTTGCAATTTCTACATATAAAAGGAAGTATCTGTTATGTCAAAGAATTATGACGTTATTATCGCAGGAACCGGTGCAGGCGGTCTGTATTCTGCTCTTAATCTCCCGAAGGAGCTTAAGATCCTGCTCATCACAAAAAGAGAGATGATACTCTGTAATTCCGCGCTTGCGCAGGGTGGTATCGCTGCTGTCTATAAGCCGGTCGATGACAATATCCAGCTCCATACAAAGGATACGCTTATTGCAGGCGGCTATAAGAACAACCCCGACTCGCTCAAGATACTCGTTACCGAAGCTGCGCACGAGATCGAGGAGATCATCGGCTACGGCGTTGAATTCGACAAGGACGAGAACGGCAACTACCATAAGACCCTCGAGGGCGGTCACAGCCGTCACAGGATCTTCCACCACCACGATGCTACCGGCTATGAGATCACATCGAAGCTCCAGGAAGCTGTTAAAAAAGCGCCGAATATCGACATTATCGAAAACGCTCTCCTCTGCGGCTTGAAGAAAACGGGAACGGGATTTTCCGCCGATATCTGCATTGATGACGAACACAGCGTATATAATTCACGCTTTGTTATACTTGCAACGGGCGGCATCGGAAGAATTTACGAATATACCACGAACTCCGCTATCGCAACAGGCGACGGCATCACCGCCGCTTACGAAATGGGCGCAAATATCAAAAACCTTTCGCTCATCCAGTTCCACCCGACCGCCTTCAATAACAAGCATACAAGAGAATGCTTCCTCATCTCCGAAGCGGTTAGAGGCGAGGGCGCTTACCTGCTCAACTGCGACGGCGAACGCTTTATGCAGAATTATGACGAGCGTCTGGAGCTTGCTCCCCGTGATGTCGTTTCACACTCGATAATCAGCGAGGCACGCAGGACTGATTCGGACAACTTCTATCTTGATATCTCACATAAGGACCCCGAGTTCATTAAGGCTCGCTTCCCGATGATATATCAATATCTGCTCGAACAGGGCATTGATATGACCACCGACAGGATCCCGATCTATCCCTGCCAGCATTATCTCATGGGCGGTATAAACGTAAATACACACTCACAGACTACGATTGAAGGTCTTTATGCTGTCGGCGAATGCTCGCACACGGGCGTTCACGGAAACAACCGTCTTGCTTCAAATTCTCTGCTTGAAGCGCTCGTTTTCGGCAGACAGGCTGCATTGTCCATTGCGGAGAAAATGCAGGGCGCAGAGAATACTCCGCTTGACGAGCTCGAATCCGCCGAGTTCAACATTGACCCGAACGCTCCCGAGATACCTTCTGGCATCCGCACCGAGATAAGACACATCATGCAGAAGTCGTATTTCGTTATCCCGAATATGCAGGAGGCTCTCAAAGGCTTTGAACGTGTTTCCGAGCTTAAAAATATGCTCTCCGAGGGCAATTACAAGGTAGACAGGAACTATGTCGAAGCGAAGTCCATCGCAACAATGGCTTATCTTATTCTTAAAGAGGTCATCTGACGAAAAAACTCGTTTCGCAGTGGTCAAAATCCCCAAAAATGAACGTAGTTTTATATTTTTTACAAAATTTAGTTATGCTTTTGTGAAATTTACAAATAAGAAATAATTTATTCACATAAATTCATATATTACATCCCGATATTTGATATAATAAATTATAAGTGGTATTATTTTCAAAAATAAACATTAATATATGTTTTTTCAGAATAGATCATAAAACGATAGGAGGAAATTATTATGTCACTCGGAAAGGTTCTTGTTGTTGACGACGATAATAATATCTGTGAGCTTCTTAAGCTCTATCTCGAAAAGGAAGGTTACGGTGTTATCGTTGCTCATGACGGCGATGAAGCCCTCATCAAGTTCAACGCACTTAAACCCGATGTAATTCTTCTTGATATCATGCTTCCTGAGCTTGACGGCTGGCAGGTATGCCGTGAGATCCGCAAAAAATCCAACGTCCCGATCATTATGATAACCGCCAAGAGCGAAACCTTCGATAAGGTGCTCGGACTTGAGCTTGGAGCTGACGACTATATCGTTAAGCCGTTCGATACAAAGGAAGTTATCGCAAGGATCAAGGCTATTTCAAGACGTATCGGTCAGAGCAGCACCGAAACAGAGGTCAAGGAAGTTCGCTATGACAAGCTTATCGTTAATATGACAAGATATGAGCTTCGTGTTGACGGCAAGGTAATGGATACTCCTCCGAAGGAGCTTGAGCTTCTCTTCTACCTCGCTTCCAACCCGAACCGTGTTTATACAAGAGATCAGCTTCTTGACGAGGTATGGGGCTTTGAATATTACGGCGATTCCCGTACTATCGACGTTCATATCAAGCGTCTTCGTGAAAAGCTTGAAAATGTTTCGGACAAGTGGGCGCTCAAGACAGTCTGGGGCGTAGGCTACAAGTTCGAAGCAGAGGAAGAAAATGCGTAAAAGCGTATTCTCCGAGTTTTTTACCCTGTGCGCTGCTATAATTTCCTCTGCTATCGTCTGCGTTGCCGCCGTTCTTATAGTGATATCATCCGAATTCTATAAAAACGACAAGAAGGAATTTATCATCACGAATGCCGAAACGATATTGTCGGTAACAAAGCTTTCTATCGACTCGGCTGACGGTGTGGATGTTGATTATCTTAACAATATCTATCTGAACGTGACCGATACAACGGAGATAGTTTTCACATTAACAGATTCAAACGGCGTTGCTTTGGTTTGCTCCGAGGCACCGCCGTGTTCTCATACAGGGAGAAAAATCGGGGAGGATATACTGAACAGGGTCGGCGATAAAGGCTTCTTTGAGCTTTCAAGCCTTGGGCATTTCTACCCAAGCACCGTGTTCAACCTTGCATATAAATTTGACGGCGCAGGAAAAAAGTATTACCTGTTCGCAAAGCTTTCGGACACTCCGCTCCAGCAGTATCTTACAAAGCTTATAATCGCACTTGCTATCGCTTCGACCGCTATCCTTGTGCTCGTGTTCATTGCGATCTATGCCGCTGTCAAGCACCTTATGACGCCTATAAAGGAAATGACCTTTGCGGCGAAGCGGTTCGGGGACGGCGACTTCTCCGATAAGCTCTATGTTCCCGAGGATAACGAATTCGGATTCCTTGCCAATTCGCTCAACGAAATGGCAAGCTCTCTCGAAGCGATCGAGGAAAACAGAAAAAGCTTCATTTCAAACGTTTCGCATGAGCTGCGTACACCGATGACCACCATCGGCGGCTTTGTTGACGGTATCCTTGACGGAACGATACCAAAGGAAAAGCATAACTACTACCTTAAAATCGTTTCGGAAGAGGTAGACAGGCTTGCAAGACTTGTTACGTCAATGCTCAACATCTCGAAATATGAAGCAGGCGAGATGAAGATGACGAAGAAGGAATTCAACCTTATGCCGCTTGTCGTTAAGGTGCTGCTTATGTTTGAACAGCGCATTGACGCAAAGCACGTTGATATACGAGGTATCGACCAGAGCAAGTTCATCGTGAATGCCGACAGCGACCTTATGCAGCAGGTTCTCTATAACCTTGTTGAAAACGCTGTAAAATTCGTTGACGAGGGCGGTTATATCGAGTTCTCCTTTGAGGAAAAAGAAGGATCGAGCATAATCCGAATCCGAAACAGCGGCGATGGACTTAAAGCAAATGAGATATCAAAGGTGTTCGACCGTTTCTACAAGGCAGACGCTTCAAGAGGTATCGACAAAACGGGCGTCGGTCTCGGACTTTCTATCGTGCGCTCCATTATAAAGCTCCATGACGGAAAGATACTCGTCCGCAGCGAACCGAACAGCTTTGTTGAATTTGAAATAATGATCTGAATTTTGCCAAACCGCACAATTGCAGATAATTGTGCGGTTTCTGTTTTTTAGGTTCATAAGGAGGTATATTGTGGATAATTTTGATGAATTTAATAATACTCCGAATGAGGAGAATAGAGAGAGCCAAGCACCTTCGCAGGAAACAACGACGGCTTCTGAACAGCCGTTGGTACAGCCCGCTCCCGAACAGCCGCAGAATACGGAACCGAATTACCGTCAGGCTCCGCCGCCGTATCCCTACGGTGCATATCCGCCGCCGAACGGATATCCGTATCCACCGATGCAGCCACAATATCCGCAGCAGGACCGGCAAAATAAGAAAAAGCGCCTGAATGCGGTCTGGACAGCAGTCATTATTGCGATAATTGCAGTAATGTTCGTGATAATAGTTATACTGTCGGTAGTTGTTGCAAAAAGGGCATCTGAACTGTTTGAGATGAAAAAAAGCGAAAGCTCGTTCAGCAGTCTTGAAACACAGACGGCAAGCGAAAAAAAGGATAAGGATGAAAAACGCGTTCAGATAACTCTCCCGACCTCTCCACGTCCCGTACTCGAGGCAAAATATTATGCCGATGAGGAAACAGGACTGCTTACAACGGAGGGCGTGGCGCAGAAGGTGATGCCCTCGCAGGTGCTCATCGGAGTTTACAGCGATACACCTTATAAAATGACCTCGCTTGGTTCGGGGATAATCATCTCGACCGACGGCTATATCCTCACAAATGCGCACGTCGTTGACGAGGATGCAAAGTTCAAGGCACAGCTCAACGACGGCAGACAGTTTGAAGCAAAGCTTGTCGGCATCGACCGTAAGCAGGATCTTGCAGTGGTTAAGATCGAAGCCAATGACCTTATCTCGGCTGAAATAGGAAATTCGGATAACGTTATCCTCGGTGAGCAGGTCGCAGTTATCGGCGCAGGCGGAAGCCTTGAAAATTCGATAACCTTCGGCTATGTAAGCGCCCTCGGAAGAGAGATCGAGACCGATTATTCATCAAGCGGAACGCTCCGCTGCATTCAGACAGACGCCGCATTGAACCCGGGAAATTCGGGCGGCGCACTTGTAAATATGTACGGTCAGGTGATAGGCATATCGGTCGGAGGGCTTAACCACGTTGTATATGACGGCATAGGCTTTGCGATCGAGATAAACGACGCAGTTCCCGTTGCCGAAGCGCTTATCGCAAACGGATATGTCCCCGGAAGAGCAAAGCTCGGCATAGTTTTCATTTCAATGGACAGCGCAACAGCGGACAGCCTCGGCGTAGAATCGGGACTCTGCGTAATGAGCGTAGACCCGACCTGTGATATCGCAACAAAAGGACTTCAGCCGTATGATATCATCACAAAAATAGACGGTCATCCCGTTAAGGACCTTGCCTCGATAATGGAGGTGCTTGACGAAAAGATCGCAGGAGAAGAAGTAACTCTTACAGTCTACCGCAAAACCGTCACGGAAGAAGTAACGACCTTTGAAGTAACGGCAAGACTGGAACAAAAGCTGGATTAAGGCGAAGCCAAGCAGCTGGTCGAGCTGAGCACAGCTCGTCAGGAGTCCAGAGGGCGGAAGCCCTTTGGTCGCTCTCCGCAGAGAGCGAAACACTCTAAACTTTAGCTAAACATTTGCAACAATAGCGAAATAACTAACAAATAAAAGCGCAATTCACGATCAAAGGGTTAAAGCAGAACGTGAGAAATCGTTTTGTAAACCAAAAATTCGTGAATTGCGCTTATTCTTTTCGGAACAACTATCCTTGAAGCGTAAATTCACGAACGCAGTGAGTGAATTTACGCTTCAACTCAATATGAACAGCTATTCAATATGAACGTGAAAACAATGAGCGAAGCGAATGTGTTTTCACATCAACGGAACATATTATAGGTTACGAATGGTAACGTAAAATCTTTACTCTCCCGAACAAATGATAACCGCCTTGTTTCGTGGAGTTCTCTGCAAAGGGAGAACCAATAAGGGGGAGAGGAGCACTCTGTAACCTATGGACGTGGGCCGTCTCCTCTCCCCCTTAAAGGTTCTCCCTCTGCACTCCCTTTCCTTTATCCCTCTCTTCTCAGGCCAAACTATATGGACTATTAAGTTGCTTTTTCCGCTTTGGTTTATGGGCGTTTTGCGACCTGTGCTGAATATGGATATGGGGGACTTGGTTTTTCTTTAAGTGTATTTTCTTCGGCTAAATTATATGGACTATTAAGTTGCTTTTTCTGCTTTGGTTTACGGGCGTTTTGCGACCTGTGCTGAATATAGATGTTGGAGGACTTGATTTTATCTTAAGTGTTTTTTCTTCGGCTAAATTATGCGGACTATTAAGTTGCTTTTTCCGCTTTTAGTTTTGGACATTCAGCGACCTGTGCTGAATATGGATATGGGGGACTTGGTTTTTCTTTAAGTGTATTTTCTTCGGCTAAATTATGCGGACTATTAAGTTTCTTTTCCGCTTTGGTTTGCAGGCGTTCGGCGACCTGTGCTGAATAAAGATTTGTGAAATTTGATTATTTCTATGGTTTGGTATGCTAAATCATTCTTGCTTTTATACTGTACAGCTGCAAGATTGTCGGCTTGAGTTTTTCCAAATTTTAAATGGTGTTTAGTACAATTTATTCCGATTACAAAATATTTTCATCAAATTACGCATTACGCATTACGAATTACGCATTAATAATTTGTCCTTTTGTGAAGCACAGTCGTATTTTACAAAAGGACATAATTTATTCTGCGATTTTTGTTTTATATATCAATTGAAAATTTGACTTTAATTAGGTATAATGGTAATGTTGCGTTATATAACTAAAAACTATTTTATATATTAAGGAGATTTGCTGTTATGAATAACATCAAGGTCGTTAAGTTCGGCGGAAGCTCTCTTGCAGATTCCGCACAGTTCAAAAAGGTCGCTGCCATCATCAAGGGAGATGCCGACAGAAAGTTCGTTGTCGCTTCCGCTCCCGGAAAGCGCTTCAAGGAAGATATCAAGATCACCGATATGCTCTATGCTTGCTACGAAAAGGCTGCAAAGGGCGAAAAATTCGACAAGGAATTTGACGCTATCGAGCAGAGATACAATTCTATCATTAAGGAGCTCGGCGTTGACATTGATCTTTCCGACGAATACACCGAGATCAAGGACGCTTTCGCTCACAGAGCAGGCCGTGACTTCGCTGCAAGCCGCGGTGAATACCTCAACAGCAAGGTTCTTGCCGCTTACATCGGCTACAACTTCGTTGATCCTGCAGGCTACATCAAGTTCAGCGAAGACGGTGCTTTCGATCTTGACACCACGCAGGAGCTTCTCTCCGCAAAGCTTGCAGAGCTTGACAATGCTGTTGTTCCCGGCTTCTATGGTTCAATGCCCAACGATACTATCAAGACCTTCTCCAGAGGCGGTTCCGATATCACGGGTTCTATCGTTGCAAGAGCTGTAAACGCTGATCTTTATGAGAACTGGACTGACGTTTCGGGCTTCCTTATTTGCGATCCGAGGATCGTTGAAAACCCCAAGACTATCACAACCATCACATACAAGGAGCTTCGTGAGCTTGCATATATGGGCGCTACCGTTCTTCACGAGGACGCTATCTTCCCTGTAAGAGCTGCAGGCATCCCTATCAATATCCGCAACACAAACGCTCCCGAGGACAGAGGAACAATGATCGTTTCCGAATCCGCCGAGATCAGCAAGTACGTTATCACGGGTATTGCAGGCAAGAAGGGCTTCTCCGCTATCAACATTGAAAAGGATATGATGAACAGCGAGATCGGCTTCGGCAGAAACGTTCTCCGTGCACTTGAAAAGAACGGCATCAGCTTCGAGAACGTACCCTGCGGAATCGACACAATGTCCGTACTTGTCGGCACAGAAAGCCTTCTCGGCAAGGAAAAGAACATCATTGACGAGATCAACTACCGTGTTCATCCCGATATCATCGAGATCGAAAGCAATCTTGCTCTTATCGCTGTCGTAGGCAGAGGTATGAAGAAGGCAAGAGGTACCGCAGGCAAGATCTTCTCCGCACTTGCAGACGCAAGAATAAATGTTAAGATGATCGATCAGGGTTCATCCGAGCTCAACATCATTGTCGGCGTGAACGAAGAAGACTTTGAAGCAGCAGTAAAGGCTCTTTACTGTGCATTCGTTACAGAATAACAAGGATCAATGCGTAATTCGTAATGCGTAATGCGTAATTATTTGTTGAGCTGTTCATTTTCACTGAAAATGCAGTCAATAGGTGACGATTTCACATAATAAAAAGGTGCAGCCGCGAAAAATTTCTTTCGTGACTGCACCTTATTTCATTATATCGGTTATGCGAAGCTAATTACGCATTACGCATTGAACAAAGCGCTTTATCATAAAATTTCTTTAATAAACGCCGTAAGCTCCTCTGCCATTTCGTTGTGCTCGGCAAGTCTTGGATGTCCGGGAGTAGCCGCACCGTTGCGCTTGAAAAGGTTGTGATAAGCCTTTATTCCCATACCGTTCAGCTCGTCCTTTATCTCCTCGATAGCGTTATCCCAGTCCGCATCATGCATAAGGAGCGTTGTTGTCAGCACGAATTTCGGTGAGGAATACTTTTGGTCAAGCTCACGCACAAGTCTGATATATGCAGTCTTCCAGAGCTTTCTGTACTCGGGGTCGCTTATATTAAGATCGTCGCTTTCCGTTTTGCCGTTGTGCTTGTCGTTCTGACCGATAGCGATAACAACGATATCGGGGGTATAGCGCGAAAAATCCCACTGTGAGATGCCGCCCTCGGGGAAGTAGCAAAGCTTGTCATAAACGCTTTCAAGTCCGATATAATCGGGGTAGTGGAAATATCCCGTTCCGTCAAAAAGAGCAATACCGCCCTGACAGATATTATGAAGCTCTGCGCCGATATTGCGTGCAGTCTGCATAACAAAGCTGTTCCATACGTTATCATAGCGGCTGTTGTGATTTTCGGGGTCGCATTTTCCGACAAAGTCAGCAGCTTCGATGACCTCGCCTGCGCATACGCTGTCACCGTAGACCTCCATTTTAAGCTTCGGCTTTTCGGGCGCGTCAAGCATTTCGCCCTCTATCTCAAAGCCTTTGAGAGTAAGAAGCTGATTTGCGGCGTGCTGCTTGTAGATAACAACATCGTGAACAGCGTCTTCAAGGCTTTCCGCAACAGTAACATTGATGTCCTTTCCGTTGTTCTCGGCAGAAAGCTTAACGCTGCACTGCTTTTTGTCAATAACTGCGCCGAGAGAAAGCTCTCCCCAGTAGATAACGGCGTTGATCTTAACATTGAGCGCCGTTCCCTTGAAACGGAACGAAGCACTTGAGCCTGCATAGTAAAGCACAGGTGCATTTACGTCGGAAAAGTCGATTCTTCCGCTGTATGATATCCTTTTATCAGACGGCATTACGTTATTCATTTTTTATCCTCCCAAACGAACAAATTCGGCTTCAAAGCATTAGGAAAAAGCTGATTAAAGCGCAGCGTTCGTTTCGCCGTTTTGAAAAATGTACGAGTTTCCTTCTTTGAGGACATTTTGAAAAACGGCTGAAACGTATTAATCAGTGTTTCCTTAGTATCAACCCGATTCAGGCAATACCTCACGAAGCCGTAAGGTGTCACCTTAATATTAACATATATTCTCGGTATGTTCAAGCAAATTTATATAATTTTTTCAAAAATATACGGGAAATCATAATTAAAACTATAGTATAATTATATCAGCAGGCAATATATTACTTGATAGGCGGTGAACGCAATAATGAAAGCTAAATTCTTTATAAATCAGCTCGGATATGAGCTTTACGGCCCGAAAACAGCGATCGTAACAGGCCTTACGCAGACGGAATATTTCAGCATCGTTGACAGCGGCACCGAAAAAACAATGCTCACAGGTCAGCTTTCAAAGCCTGTTTTTGATGAAGCTTCGGGAGAATACACTGCGACTGCGGATTTCTCCACCTTCAGACTTCCGGGAAGATACTACCTTAAAATAGGCAGAAAGCACTCCTATGAATTCGATGTTAAGGAGCGCCCTTACAGCAGCCTTAAATCAACGCTGCTGCGCGGATTTTATTACAACCGCTGCGATGAAGTCAGCGAAAAGGATCCTTCCGTTATCCCAGAATATGCTCACCCGAAATGCCATTGCGAACCTGCGGTGCTTATCGAAAACAGCGAAAAAACCATTGACGCATCGGGCGGCTGGCACGATTCGGGAAGCTATGTAAAGCCCGTGTCAAGCGCCTGCATCACCCTCGCTCAGATGCTTTATGCCTATAAAATGTTTCCTGCGGAGTTTTGCAGCAGGGATAACATCCCCGATTCTCCCGAAGGAATGCCCGATATCCTCGCCGAGTGCCGAACAGAGCTTATATGGCTGCTGAAAATGCAGACGAGGAGCGGCGGAGTTTACCATAAGATCTCTACCAAGAACGTCAGCGTCTATGCCCGTCCCGAAAACGACCACGAGATACAGTTTGCAGCACCCGTATCGTTCCAGGCGACCGCCTGCTTTACGGCAGTTACAGCACTTGCAAGCGGAATATATGAGGAATTTGACAAGGATCTTGCCGATCTGCTCCAGTCTGCGGCTTTCAGCGGCTGGATATGGCTCTCCTCCTGCGAAGAGCCGCAGCAGTTCGAGAACCCTCCCGAATTCACCCATTCATCAAGCGGCGATATAACCCCGAGAAGCCTTACCGATACGCTTTTCTGGACTGTCTGCGAGCTTTATTCCCTCACGGGCGAAGAATCCTTCCGCCACAGGATACACCAGCTTTATAAAAACGTCTGCGCAACGGAATTTACCTGCTTCGGCGTAGGCGGCTTCGGTGCCCTTGCATATATCACAACGAACAGGATGAAGGATCTTGAGGTCGACCGCCATATCCGCCTCCAGTTCCGTATCGAAGCCGACAATATCATCGGCCTTTCCGAGAATAACGGCTTTGAAACAGCACAGTCGCCGACGGAGTACAACTTCTTTACCAATATAAATGTGCTTAACCGTGCAATGGTGCTTATCGTTGCGAATATCTTCTTCCACAGCAGCGAATACGTCAACGCCGCAGCAAGCCAGTTCGACTATATTCTCGGAAAAAATCCGCTCGGACAGTGCTTTATCACAGGCGTAGGCATCAATCCCGTAAAAAATCCGCACCACCGTCTTTCCGCATTTTCCGAAACGGACGACCCCGTCCCCGGACTGCTCGTCATCGGTGCGTGTGCGGATGACGATGCGAAGGATCCGTTTGCAAAGTGGAATATCCCGAAAGGAACACCGAGAGCAAAGTGTTATTGCGACAATAAGGTGTGCTATTCGACAAACGAAACGATTCTTTTTGCAAATTCGGCAATGCTGTTCGTTACAGCGTTTTTCGACAGAATGTGATGAATGATCTTTATCCATAGGTTAAATGGTTATTAGTATTAAAATATGGCACATAATCAGCTTCAAAAGCGAAATATTTAACAATAAAAGCGCAATTCACGATCAAAAGGTTAAGCTTTCTTTTCGTGAATTGCGCTTTTGATTTGATAGATATTTTGCTGTTGCGGCAAATGCTTCGCTTACTGCTAAAGGTCAAATTGACCTGCGACCAAAGGGCTTCCGTCCTCCGGACATCTGACCTGCTGTGCTCAGCTCAATCAGCAATTTGCTTATGAATAATTAGGAAAAAGCTGATTAAAGCGCAGCGTTCGTTTCGCCGTTTTGAGAAATGTACGAGTTTCCTGCCTTTAATGTCATTCTGACATAGACATTTTGAAAAACGGCAGAAACGTATTAATCAGCGTTTCCTTAGTTATTGATAAGCTTATCTTCGCCGTTCCAGCTATAGAGCTTTCTGATCTCTTCGCCGACCTTCTCGGAAGGATGTTCAGCGTGGAGCTTTCTCATAGCCTTGAAGTGTACCTGCTTACCTGCAGGAGACATATCGAGGAGGAATTCCTTTGCAAAGGAGCCGTCCTGGATATCTGCGAGAACCTTCTTCATTGCCTTCTTTGTTTCTTCTGTTACGATCTTCGGACCTGTTACATAGTCGCCGTATTCTGCTGTATTGGAGATGGAATATCTCATTCCTGCAAAGCCGGACTGGTAGATAAGATCAACGATGAGCTTCATCTCGTGGATGCACTCGAAGTAAGCGTTTCTTGGGTCATAGCCTGCTTCGCAGAGTGTTTCAAAGCCTGCCTGCATAAGAGCGCAAACGCCGCCGCAGAGAACTGCCTGCTCACCGAAGAGGTCTGTTTCTGTTTCTGTTCTGAATGTTGTTTCGAGAACGCCTGCTCTTGCGCCGCCGATACCGAGAGCATAAGCAAGACCGATATCCTGTGCGTCGCCTGTTGCATCCTGCTCAACTGCGATAAGGCAAGGAACGCCCTTACCTGCCTGATATTCGCTTCTTACTGTATGTCCGGGACCCTTTGGAGCGATCATAATTACGTTAACATCCTTTGGCGGAACGATGCAGCCGAAGTGGATATTGAAGCCGTGTGCAAAAGCAAGTGTCTTGCCTGCTGTGAGGTTGGGAGCGATATCCTTCTCGTATGTTTCAGCCTGCTTTTCATCGGGGATAAGGATCATGATAACGTCTGCAGCCTTTGTAGCTTCTGCAACGGACATTACCTTAAGACCCTGTGCCTCTGCCTTTGCTGCGCTCTTGGAGCCTTCGTAAAGACCAACAACAACGTTTACTCCGCTGTCCTTGAGGTTAAGTGCGTGTGCGTGACCCTGTGAGCCGTAACCGATGATAGCAACTGTCTTGCCGTCAAGTCTGCCAAGATCGCAGTCCTGCTGATAAAAGATCTTATTCATTTTAGTTTCCTCCATATATATAATTTTTATATTTTGAACTGTGCAGAAAAATCTGACGCAGAATCAGAAACGTGATTACTTTGTTTTAAGGCTCTCCGAACCCTTTTCGATAGCGATAACGCCTGTTCTAACGAGCTCCTTGATGCCGTAGGGACGTACAAGCTCTGCAAAGCGCTTCAAGGTAGCTGTTGTGTCGCAGATCTCGACCGTAACTGTATTTGAAGTAAGGTCAACGACCTTTGCGCCCATGATCTCGCAGATAGTGAGTATCTCGCTTCTCTGTGAAGCGTTGGCGTTTATCTTTATCATCTGAAGCTCTCTTGAAATGAAATCTCCCTCGCTCAGATTCTTGACCTTGAGGGTATCAATGAGCTTGTTGAGCTGTTTTTCAAGCTGCTGTGCGGTATGTTCGTCACCGTCTGCAACGATGGTGATCCTGGAGATCTCGGGGTCGTCTGTAACGCCTACTGCAAGGCTGTCGATGTTGAAGCCTCTTCTTGAAAAGAGTCCCGAAACTCTTGAAAGAACGCCTGCATGGTTTTCAACAAGAACTGAAATGGTATGTTTCATATTTCTCTATCTCCCTATTATAAAGTGCTTTCGTTTTTGGATACATTGACTTCAAGCAGGAACGGTTTGTCGGACGCAACGAGCTTTCCGATCGCTTCCTCTGCTTCCGACATATTTGTAACGGACATCGAATCAATGCCGTAAGCCTTTGCAAGCATTGCAAAATCGGGGTTTCCGTCTGTAAGGCGGACAGCGATCTGCTGATCCTTATAAGCCTTTGTCTGAAGCTCTCGAACCATTCCGAGGCGATTGTTTCGCATAATGATTATCTTTACGGCAATATTTTCCTGAACGATCGTTGCAAGCTCCATCATCTGCATCTGGAACGAACCGTCGCCGCAGATAACAACAACTTCCTTTGAAGGATCCGCCATTTTTGCGCCGACAGCCGCAGGAACGGAGTAGCCCATTGTTCCCATGCCGCCGCTTGTGAGGAATCTGCCGCCCTTTTTGATATTGAAGTTATTGCAAGCCCAGATCTGGTTCTGACCGACATCGGCAACGCAAACCGAGCTGTCGGGGAGAGCATTTGAAAGCTTGCGGATAAACATTTTCGGATTGATATAGCCTTCCGTTTCATTCTCGGTAGGAACGGAGTTCTTTACCTTTGTAAGCTCGGCAAGCCATTCGGGACGGTCTTTATTTTCGATATACTCTGTAAGCTCGGTAAGGATAGCCTTGCAGTCGCCAACAAGAGGGATATCCGTTTCGATATTTTTGCCGATCTCGGCAGGGTCAATGTCAATATGTATGATCTTGGTGCTTTCGGCAAGGAAGCTTGGGGAAGTGACAGCTCTGTCACCAACTCTTGCGCCGATAAGTATAAGCGTGTCGCACTCGCTGACAGCGTGGTTAGCTGTTTTTACGCCGTGCATTCCGAGCATACCCATATAAAGCGGATGATCGGTCGGGAAAAGGCTTATTCCCATCATTGTCGAAACGGCAGGGATGCCCGACTTTTCAGCAAAGGCGATAAGCTCGTCCGCAGCGTTGGAAGCGAAAACGCCGCCGCCTGCGCAGATAAGCGGTCTTTTTGCAGCTTCAAGAGCCCTTGCGATCTTCTTGACCTGCATTGTATTGCCCTTGAAGGTGGGCTTGTAGGTGCGCATTGAAACGTCTTCAACAGGCTCAAACTTTATAAGTGCCTGCTGAACATCGATCGGAACGTCGATGAGGACAGGGCCTTTTCTGCCTGTTCCTGCGATATGGAAGGCCTCCTTGAAAACCCTCGGGAGGTCGTTTGCGTTCTTGACAAGATAGCTGTGCTTCACGAACGGCATTGCGGAGCCTGTGATATCAGCCTCCTGGAAAACGTCGCAGCCGATCTGGTCGGTGGAAACCTGACCTGTGATACAGATTATCGGAATACTGTCGGCATAAGCGGTAGCTATAGCGGTAATGAGATTTGTTGCACCAGGTCCCGACGTAGCGATGCAGACAGCAGGCTTATTTGTAATACGCGCAAAGCCGTTGGCAGCATGACCTGCGTTTGCTTCATGTCTTACGAGGACATGGTGGATATCACTTTTGTAAAGCTCGTCATAGAAAGGGCAGATAGCAGCTCCGGGATAACCGAAGACGACTTTGACACCTTCTTGCTCCAGGCACTTGACCATGGCTTCGGCGGCTTTGATCTTTTCAGTCATCCTAATCACTCCAAACATAATAAATATACATACTATTATACTGTTATTTCCGTTTAAAGTCAACCGATATTTTATTAATTTATTAATATTGCGATATTTAAATTAGTTATAGAGGGTATAACGGGGAAAATTCTAAAAAGAATCAATAAAATACGCGAAGCGACCAGCTGGTCGAGCTGAGCACAGCTCGTCAGGTGTCCAGAGGGCGGAAGCCCTTTGGTCGCCCTCGCAAGGGCGAAACTCCCTAAACTTTAGCTATAAATTTACCGAAACAGCAAAATATCTAACAAATCAAAAGCGCAATTCACGAAAAGAACGGAAAACGGAATATGAGAAATCGGTTTATAAACAAAAAATCGTGAATTGCGCTCATTCAGTCTTCCTAAAACAAACTATCCTTGAAGTGCAAATACACGAACGCAGTGAGTGAATTTACGCTTCAACAGGAAATGAACAGCTATGGGAAATTAACACAAAAACGGCAAGTCTGTAAGGGCGGATTCCATATTCGCCTGTTAATAATACTAAACACCAATAAAATACAGGAAAAAAATCTGCGCCGAAATCCTATATATTCGAGATTGTCGGCTTGATTTTTTCCA
>JBJFFR010000040.1:0-4198 GCA_051891935.1 Oscillospiraceae bacterium | reverse complement strand
CAGAAAAACTCAAATAAATCCTTGCGTATAGCATCGAGAAAGGAGGACATTTTCCCTAATAGGAAAATGGTCATAAAATGAAAAAAACTGTTTTAGTTGTGGATGACGACAAATCAAATCTTATTATTGCACAAAAGCTGCTTTCCGATGAATACAGAGTTGCCGCAGTAAATTCGGGAGAGAAGGCTCTTGAATACCTTGAAAAAAACGAGCCGAGTCTTATTCTGCTTGATATCAGTATGCCTGATATGGACGGCTTTGAGGTAATGGAAAAGCTTCGCAGCGATGAAAGGCACTGCAAGGTACCCGTTATTTTCCTTACCGCAGACCGCAGCAGCGAAACAGAGGAGAAATGCTTTGACATGGGTGCGGTGGACTACATCGCAAAGCCCTTTGTACTGTCGATAATGCACAAGCGCGTGAACCGCACCATTGAGCTTGAGGAATATCGCAAGAGCCTTGAAAAAATGGTTGCGGAGCAGCTTGCGCAGATAACCAAGATGCAGCATGATGTTATCATAACAATGGCGAACGTGATCGAAAGCCGTGACGGTACAACGGGCGAACACGTCAAAAGGACAAGCACTTACACAATGATGCTGGCGGAAAAAATGCGTGAAAATGGCATTTATGCGGATAAGCTTGACGCTGAATTTATGGAGAATATGCGCAACGCTGCGCCGCTTCACGATATCGGAAAGATAACCGTTCCCGATGCTGTTCTTTCGAAACCCGGCAAGCTTACAAACGAGGAATACGACCTTATCAAATCCCACTCAAAAGCGGGCGCAGAAATGCTTAGGAAGAATATGCCCGGAATGGTTGACCCCGAATTTTTGCAAATAGCCTGCGATATGGCGTGCTATCATCACGAAAAATGGAACGGCAAGGGCTACCCCGAGGGCCTGAAGGGGCAGGAGATACCTCTTTCCGCAAGAATACTTGCAGTTGCCGATGTTTATGACGCACTTGTGTCAAAGCGTCAGTATAAGGAGGGCATGACGACTGAGCAGGCGTTTGAGATAATGGCAAAGGACAGAGGAGAGGGCTTTGAGGCTGATATCCTCGACGCATTCTTTGAGATAAAGTCCGAGCTTGAAAGCCTGCTTGAAAACGAATAAGGAGCGACTGTATGGAAATGTTTGGAGATCTTGGCGGATACATTAGATACCTTAAAGAAAAACGGAACAGCTTTAACCATAATGCCCTGAAACTGGTTTATATATTGGCGGGGATATACTTTATTGTTATGGCTGTAATAAACATGGTTGAAGATGATATGAGAATGACTGTTATAAATTCGGCAGCAAGCGTATGGTGCCTGGCGAGTCTTATCATTTCCGACCGCATTAAAAGCAATAGTGCAGACGCCGTAAATTTAATAGTTTTCTTTACTGTCATAATGTCGTACTTTATTGTGAGCGGCGGCGCAGAGGGCTTCACTATCGTGTGGTTATTCATTATACCTGCGGCGGCGATGTATTTTCTGTCACTTTACTACGGAAGCCTGTTGAGTATAATTATAGGCGCGGTTTTGTCATTATATATGTGGACTCCCCTTAATGAGCTGGGCTTTCAATATTCGCCGGTATATCTTACGAGATTTCCGATAGTTTATTGGGCAAATGTTCTGATGTGCATTTGTATTTTTGTAAGGGTAGAACGCTACGAGGGCAGACAGCAGGAGCTGCTGGCTTATGCAAATTCCGCAAATACAGCCAAAAGCGACTTCCTTGCAAATATGTCCCACGAAATAAGAACGCCCATGAACGCTATTATGGGTATGTGCGAGCTTACGCTTGAGGCGGATATCTCCGAGGAGGTAAGGGATAACTGCGAGAACATTCACGTTGCGGGAAGAAATCTTCTGGGCATAATAAACGACCTGCTGGACTTCTCAAAGATCGAATCGGGAAAGATGGAGCTTATCTGCGATAAATACAGCCTGTCATCGCTGCTTAACGATGTTATCAACATGGCAATGGCGAGGAAAGGCTCAAAGCCCATTGAATTTATGGTAAATGTTGACCCGAACGTACCCGACGTTCTTTACGGCGATGAAATCCGTATAAAGCAGATCGTAATAAATCTTCTTACCAACGCAATAAAATTTACAAGCAAGGGCGGCGTTTTGCTTAGCGTATCCGCAAGAAAGGAATCCTACGGCATCAACCTTATCATCTCGGTAAAGGACAGCGGTATGGGTATCAAAGAGGACACTATCGATAAGATATTCAACAGCTTCAGCAGGGTAGATACCAAGAAAAATCGTTCAGTTGAGGGTACGGGTCTCGGTCTGCCGATATCAAAGCGCCTTGTCAAAATGATGGACGGCGTTATAACCGTCAACAGCGAATACGGAAAGGGAACGGAGTTCAGGGTGGTGATCCCCCAGAAGGTCATTGACCCGAAGCCTATAATCACCGTACATGAGCCCGAAAAGGTAAATGTTATATATTACCTGGATACAAAAAAATTCACTGCTGATTTTGTTAAAAAGACCTATGTAGAAATAATAGAGCTTATGCACAAACGCTTTGCGGTAAGAGCAAAGCATTTTATAAAGGTTGAGGATCTAAAAAGGGAGATAAGCAGCGGCAGCTATACTCACCTGTTTATGGGAAGAGATGAGTATCTGAAGGACAGGGCTTATTTTGATAGTATAGCCGATAAAATTGAAATTGCGGTGGTGCAGGAAAGAACAGGTTATGTGCCCGTTGGAAAGAATATACGCAATCTCTACAAGCCGCTGTATTCTCTTTCAGCAGGCAATGTGATAAATAAGGAGAAGATATCCTTCAACACCACTTCTGCAACTCCCTCCAATGAGGTTGAGTTTACTGCACCCGAGGCGCTGGTGCTTATCGTTGACGACAACGAAATGAACCTCAAAGTGGCAAAGGGTCTGCTCATACCCTACAAGGTCAAAACGGTGACCGCTTCAAGCGGCAAGGATGCCCTTGAGCTGATAAAACGTCAGAAATTCGACATGATATACATGGATCACATGATGCCCGATATGGACGGTATCGAGACGGTATCCCATATTCGCAAGTCGGACGACGAGTATAACAGAAATATCCCCATTGTGGCGCTCACGGCAAATGCGGTAAGCGGTGTAAAGGAAATGTTCTTGAAGGCAGGCTTTCAGGATTTTGTTTCAAAGCCTATTGAGAACGCAGCATTGAAGCGTTCTCTGAAAAAATGGCTGCCCAAAGAAAAAATACAGAAAGAGCAGGAAACTGACAATGAATAGAGTTATTGTATCCACCGATTGCGTATGTGACCTCCCTAAAAAGCTTATCGACAAATATTCCATTCCCGTTATGTATTACTATATGCAGATGGAGAATGCGCGCTTTCAGGACATAAACGAGATAAATTCCGACAGCATACTTGAGTACATTGAAAAGGACAAAAAGATGGCTGCCAGCATGAATGCGTCGGCAGAAGAGTACAAGGATTTCTTTCTGAAACAGACGGAAGGCGGAAAAAGAAAGCTTATCCATATTTGCCTTGCAAAGAACACAGGCGGCGGCTTCGATGCTGCAACAGAGGCGGCAAAGGATATCGACAATGTTTATGTTGTTGACTCTGGGAAGCTTTCGGGGGGCATGGGTCTGCTTGTGCTTGTGGCAGCCGATCTTGCAAGAAAAGGCGCAACCGCCGAGATAATTTTGCAGGAGCTTGAGCGGGTACGGGAAAAGGTCGACTGCTCTTTTACTGTTAAGTCCACACAATGCCTTGCTTATAACAAGCGCTTTAACCAAAAGCTTTCAAACCTGCTTGACTCGTTATCAATTCATCCGATAATTACCATGAAAAACAGCAAGATGGTTTTGGGAGGAGTATGCTTTGGAAACATGAGACAGTATGTCTGCGGCTATATCCAAAAGACGCTTCGCAAAAAGGAAAGCATATCCGATGACGTTGTGATAATAATCACGGCAGGCTGCCCCTATGAGATGCAGCAGATGATACTTGAAGAAGCACAAAAGCACATCCAATGGAAGCACATCTTTGTGGAAAGTGCCTCCGCCACAGTTTCCTGCAACTGCGGCTCGGGAAGCTTCGGACTGCTGTTTTTCAGAAAATAGTACCACATCTCAAATAGTGCATAAGGTCGGTCAGAATATCATGATACATTTCTCTGTACGATTTTGTTCCCACAAAATCAATGCTTGCTAAAACCTACCCC
>JBJFFR010000039.1:0-4232 GCA_051891935.1 Oscillospiraceae bacterium | reverse complement strand
AGAAGGAATGGGGCATAGCATTGGTCTGCATCCATACAACATCAGCGTGCCTTATAAGGTTTGCATCGGGCTTTGTATATGGGTCAATAAACTTAACATTGGGCAGCATCGGTTTTATTGCCTTGAGCCATGTTGCATGACCGCCAAAGATAACAACTCTCTGCTTCGTTGTATATGGAAGCTGAATTTTATCGGCATTATCTATCTCGGGTTCAGCGCCACTGCTGTTTTGCAGCTTATACACAAGCTCTCTCAGTTCAATAAGCTCCTGCCTGTCTGCTTCCTGCTCGGACAATTCCGCAGATACCTTTTCCTTGTAATCCTTCAGTGCCTTTTCTGCCTTATACAGCTGATTTTTAAGCGAAGCATTTTCTTCATTTATAGATGTTATCTTCGCTTTCAATTTTTCCGTATCATCATTCGGCTTATCGGTTCCTGCAACTGTCCGCTTCAATTTGACCTTATACACAGAATCAAAGCCATACCTTATTGAGGCATAAGCTCCGAGAGAAAGATAATCTCTTAGCAGCGGAATTTCCTTTGCAGAAAATCCAGCCTTTTTCAGTCCGTTATCGTCATAGCAGTCAACTTCAAAGAACTTTTTTCTCGGGATACAAATTCCCGATGCGTTATATACCACCTGTGAAAGATTGAGATGAAAAAGGTCACTTTTCTTTATACGCTTTGCGCCCTCATACGACCACACATGATGGTCGGTATATTTCTGTGTGAATAACCGTTCCCAGTATTCCGATCTGTCCTCAACATATCTCTCGGGAACGGGAATGAAAGGCTCACCTTCTTCATCATTTTCGTCTATCTCTTTTTGGTCACGCTCCTCAATGAAATCTATCAGACTGTCATTGAATTCCTTAGTCCAGGGAAGATTGCTGCAGGCAGCTCCAAGCATTATTTCCGTTATATGCATTATCCATGCAGCACTATCTCCCGTATCAAGAAGATACAAATATGCAAAGCACACCTCAAAGGGATTTAACGCTCTAAGACTATCAAGGGCAGAAACAAACTCCTTATCCCGTATCTCGGTTCCGATATCATCTCTGCTGCATAGGTAATTCCTAATATCAAACTGATGTTCAAAGATACATTGGTCAAGGCTTTCAAGCTCGTCCGTAACATCATCAATAATTTCAGCCTTTTTCTTCAGCTTTTCAATTATAGCAGCCGCTTCTTCCATTACCTTGTCATATTCGCTGTCCTCATCAAGATTGAAGTTCCCCATGCACATAATGGAAGGCTTTTGCTTTCTGCCCTTACATTCATCTGCACGTTTTCTCGCATCAAACAGCATATTTTCATAACGTTCGACCTCACTGCACGAATCTAACACCCGGTTGATCTGCTCTTGCTTCTGCTTAACAACAGGCTCGATCCCCGACAGAAAAATATCCACTATCTCATTTATCCTGTTCTTGTATCGGGCAACCGCTCTTTCAATAATTTCGGGACGGATATATGAAAGCACTCTTTTGTATCTTTCGGGATAACTCATTTTCTGAGCTTCATCATAAAGCGCATCTCCGCTGTAAGGCTTATCGTCAAAGAACAGCTTGCTTGGTCTGTAATTATGTATATATCCGTTTTCCGACGTAATCTTTGCGGTAAAATTATTGACAAAGCAGTCCACCGATGTATCATCATTCCTGTGAATGATAAGATATGCCATACCTTTTATCAGGTCATCATCATACATAGAATCAGAAAAATTCTCGGGCAGCGATACCTCGCTTATAATATCCTTTTCATATGGTATGAAGAAAGATGCTTCATCTATATTGCTTGCTTCTGTAATAGCATCAAGTATGAAAATAGCCATAGCTACGGTAATATGATTATTATGCTCATATTCCATTGGCAGCATATTGTATAGCTCGGATATGAAATCTACAATTTCATCTTCCACACCGATCATCGGATATTTCTCGGCAAACCCGGGTGCAGCGGCATACACATATTCAAGGATCGCAGACAAACGCCGCTTTCTGTACGGACCGTCAAGCTTTAATCTCTCCACAAGATTCTTTCCGCCGTAATTTTTCAGAGAATGTATGTTATTGTTATATACTTCCTCTGTCATTTTTTTGAGTAGTGACCGGTACTCCGAAGAACCTCTGTTGTATTTATCTGTTTCCGCCATTTCCCCGTATTTTTTTCGCATTGATACGGAAATTCTCATTTCATCATTATTGCGATGGACATTTGACGGGTTATTCCTTTGCTTATTCTTTTTCTTAGCCATTTTATATCTCCTGTTATGTTGAAATGGTATATTTCTATTGTATCAGAAAAATCACCGTATTTCAATATTTTTCGACCTATCATCTGCAAAAAAGCGGCAGCATACACTACCGCTCTCCTGCAAGATTTTCAGGTTTCAGCCCTTGCGTGAATAGCTCACCTTATCAGCAACAATAACATCATCAACCATTGTCGCTGTAAACGCTGCCGTCATACCGACCTCAAGCCTTTCATCAATGCCCTCGCTGTCGATCTGAACGGTAAGCTCCTTGCCGCCCTTCGTTCTGACAGTCACATTGTACTTGCCAAGCTCGATATGCTCGGGCTTCTTAATGACCTCACCTGTTATCATCATTTTCTTTTCCATTATGCCGGCAACCTGCTGCTTAGTCAGCAGGCTGCCATTCCTCCTTCCTTATTTTCAAAATAGTATGCAAGAGCCTTTTCTATAATAAGATTGGCTTCTTTCTTTGAGTAGCCGCCGAGATACCTTGAATAGGTTGCCTTTGGAATAGTGACCTTTTCGCCCTTTTCCTTTGGCTTTTCATCTTCGCCATAAGTACCGCATAAAACCTCGGCTATGATTTCCTCCGACGGACTTGCATATGAGCTTGCAATCTCTCGCAGCTGCTTTGCCATTTTCATATCTATGACTGATACTTCCTGCTCCGACATTGCCTTTACAAGCATTTCCTGCATTTCCTTCGGAATATATGAAAGCTCCACTGCAGGACGAATCTTTATATTTCCATCATCAACCATAGCTTTCAGTTCATCTGACAGCTTATTGATACGGAGAAGCCTTGCTATTGATGCTCTGCTAAGACCGTATTCCTCTGCTGCACCTTTCAGATTATCCACCTTTTCGCAAGTATCCACTGGAGACTTTTCATCATTTTCCTCACTTGTTTCGCAAGTATCCAGTGGATACTTTATGCCTTCAAGTACAGAAAGCTCTTTCTCTATCGCCCTGACAGTCCTCGAATCCTTCAGCCTTTTGTATATCATTTCGACTGCAAAAGCCTGTTCGGATATTCGGAGTTCTTTGAAACCACGCTGCATTGCGTTAGACTCCACCAAATATACAGAAGCAAATTCATCGGGCAGATTCTCCTTTATTATTGTCGGAACATTCTTCTTTCCAGCTATTCTTGCAGCGTTCACCCTGTTATGTCCGCATAGTATTTCATATTTATCGCTGTCGGGTATAGTACGCACAATAATCGGCACCATGATCCCGTACAGCTGAACGCTTCTCACCATATCATCAAGCCTTTCACCCTCATATAGCTTGAAGCAGTGATTTTTATACGGCACCAGCTTATTGATGTCAATGTTCTGCACAGCATTTTTCATAACATCGGGAGTTCCGATAAACGAATTAAGGTCAAACTTGCTCATGCCGTTATCCTCCTTACCACTTCATCTGCAAACTGCCTGTATTCCTCGCCAAGCTTTGAATTTGCCTTGAAACACAGTGCTTTCTTCTCCTTGCTTGAATACGCCGCCGTAACCGATCGGGATATGTTCATCGGGAACACAAGCTCTCCGTAATTATCCTCAAACACCTTTCGGGTGTCCTTTGACATTGCCGTATTATCCACCATTGTGGGCAGTATTCCGAGCAGCTTCAGATTCGGATTGATGGTTGCCTGAACCTGTCCTATAATATCCGTTATGGCTTTCAGAGCCTTGCGTGAAAACTCCTGTGTCTGTGCCGGGATAATTGCCCCGTCTGCCGCCACAAGTGCGTTCAGCACAAGCACACCGAGAGAAGGCTGGCAGTCGATAAGGATATAGTCATATTCGTCACGAATAGTCGAAAGCAGCCTTCTTAGCACCGTTTCCCTTGACATTACCGATACAAGATACATCTCTGCTCCTGCAAGTGACAGGTCGGCGGGGATATATTCAACACCGCCATTCTTCTCACTTACCTGAATAATATCGTGAAGGTCAATCTGCTCTCCCCT
>JBJFFR010000038.1:0-4247 GCA_051891935.1 Oscillospiraceae bacterium | reverse complement strand
TTTCAAGACCATCTACCTTGTTTTCAAGACCATCTACCTTGTTTTCAAGACCATCAAACCTATTTTCAAGACCATCTACCTTGTTTTCAAGGTTTATCTGTCTGTTGAGCATTTCTCTCTGATTATCCTGTAATTCGTTAATATCGGAACGCATCTCTGACATCTGGGACTGCATCTCTGTGATATCCGAGCGCATCTCTGTTATATTGGAACTCATTTTTTTCTGTTCATCAAGGATTTGAAGCAAAATCTCTTCCGTAGTCATCGCATATACACCTCCGTACAACCATTATACACCAAATCAGCTCCGTTTGTCAAGATTTCGGAACAGTTTTTCCCTTTCGCAAGCCTTGAAAAATATACAGGAATATGTTATAATATAAAAAAAATTTAAGGAACGGGAAAATGCGGTACAAAGCTATTATTGCTGCGCTCACGCTTGGACTTGCGGCTTCGGCAGTCTGCGCAGACTATTTTATCACAACCGAAAAATTCAATGACCGTGTTGCCGAGAATAACAGATATACGCTTCTCGGTGCGGATCCTCATGCGCTTTACGGCGGTTTCACCGTTGAAGAGCTTGGTGATAACTATGAAAAGCCGTCCGTTCTTCTCGGAAAGGTTTCGATAGATATTCCGCTCATTAACCAGTACCCCGAGCTGCCCGTCGGATGCGAGCCTACCTGTGCGGCTGCGGTGCTGCAGATGCTCGGATTTGAAACGGACAAGCTCGATTTTACGGACAACTACCTCGGCTGGGATGATGATTTTACCTACGACAAGCACAAACAGTCACACGGTCCCGACCCACGCAAGGTCTTTGCAGGTAACCCTTATAAATGGGGCTACGGCTGCACAAGCGAAGTCCTTGCCGAATCAATGAACCGTTTCTTTGCCGAAAATGCAAGCTCTTCGATCAGTTACAACGCTATGGCGCTTGACGAAGATCTGAATTCGGCAGATATAGAAAAGCTGCTTGACGAGGGCGTTCCGATAATCGTATGGGCAACGATAGATATGAAACAGCTGAACTACCGCAAGCCGTCCGAATGGTACATAAACGGCACTTCCGAAAAATACATCTGGTACGGCAACTCTCATACCCTTGTTCTCTGCGGCTATGATACAAACTGCTATTATTTTATGGATCCGAACGACAAAAAAGACATCACCGCATATCTGAAGACTGCCTTTCTCAACCGATTTGAGGACAACGGTTTTCAGGCGGTCGTTGTGAAGATCACAGAACAAGAGCAGCGTTGATCCGATGCTCCATCATGTATTTTATCCGATTTGACTATACTATTGATCGGGAGTATAATAGAAAAGTAGGGCGGTTTTTAATACTAATAACCATTTAACCTATGGATAAATACGGTGTCTATAATACGCCCACTCTGCGTCAAACTCCTTTGACAGGCTTGATGTATTACAAGGCTTGATAACGCAGCAGATGAACAAAGTCATAGAAAATTTGCCGTGAAGGAGGTTTTTAGAGGTTCCCTTATATTATTTTGACAATTCGTCTTTCAGTTTTAAGGTATTGTCCCTTATTCTGTCAATTACCTCGATGAAGACCTCATCGTTTTCACCCGTGGGGTCGGGCAAGCTCCAATTATCATCAAATTCCCTGCCGATATACGGACAACCGACGTCGCACCCCATTGATATTGCAATATCGGGCGAGGGTATCTTGTCAAAGGTCTTGCTGTACTGCGTTTTTTCCATATCAATGCCGTACAGCTTTTTCATCAAACGAACAGCGTCACGGTTTATCTGCGGCTTTGTTTCCGTTCCTGCGGAACAGCTTTCAAAAACATCGGCTGCGAAATGTTTGCCGAGCGCTTCCGCTATCTGGCTTCGGCAGGAGTTGTGTACGCATATAAAAGCGACCTTTTTCAAGTCACTTCACCTCCATAAGCAGCTTTCCGACCTCCGAAGGCTTCAGCACTTTCCCCTGCGACACGATCTTTTCGTTGACAACGATAACGGGCATACTCATAACGCCGTACTCTGCGATTCTTTCCATATCGGTGATGTACTCCGCTTCAACGGGTATGCTCATTGCTGCAAGCGCTTTTTTCACGTTTTCATACTGTAAATGACAGTTTTTGCAGCCTGCGCCGAGCACCTTTACGCTTTTTATCCTTGCGATAAGTGCCTTGTCAACGGGGCGCTTTTTTTCTTCCGATTTTTTCATAAAATCAAACAATGCCATAATAAATTCCTCCTACATAATAAAGCCTTGTATCACGTTAAAGAAATATCCCACAAGGATAATTCCTATCGTACAAATTACAATGAAGATGCCGAGCAGCTTCGGTTTTACCGCTTTTCGAAGCATTATCATTGACGGCAGGGAAAGTGTAGTCACCGCCATCATAAACGAAAGCACAACACCGAGCAGTGCGCCCTTTGCAAGCAGAGCTTCGGCAATCGGGATAGTACCGAAAATGTCGGCATACATCGGAACGCCTGCGACTGTTGCGATAATCACGCCGAAAGGATTGTTGTCACCGAGGATATTTACGATAAATTCTTCGGGTATCCAGTTATGGATGACTGCGCCTATTGCAACGCCTATAAGAACGTAAGGGAAAACCTTTTTTGCCGTTTCCCATACCTGATCGGCGGCGTATTTTGCACGGTCTTTGAAGCGAAGCTGCTCCTGCGGAACGTCGATCGCCTTTGCTTTTCGTATGAATTCTTCCACCTGATCTTCAAGATGCAGCTTTTCGATAAGCGTACCGCCTGCGACCGCTATCACAAGTCCGACCAGAACATAAATAACTGCGACCTTCCACCCGAAAATGCTCATCAGCAGCACAAGCGAGCCGAGGTCAACCATGGGCGAGGAAATAAGGAACGAGAACGTTACTCCGAGCGGCAGACCTGCGCTTGTGAATCCCATAAAAAGAGGTATTGACGAACAGGAGCAGAACGGCGTTACCGTACCCAGCAGAGCGGCTATGATATTTGCCGTTATGCCGTGAAAACGTCCGAGTATTTTCTTTGTGCGTTCGGGCGGAAAATAGCTTTGGATATATGAGATCACAAAAATCAGCACGCACAGCAGCACCATTATCTTTATCATATCATAAATAAAGAAGCTGACGCTGCCGCCGATTTTTCCGCTTGTGTCAAGACCGAGAGCGTTCAGCATCGAACCGATAAGTCTTTTCAGCCACGCCATACCGAGTATCTCGTTCTGAAAAAAATCCCATATTGTTCCGAGAGTTTCCATAAAAACCTGCCTTTCTATAAATAAATCTAAATGTGTCTATTTATACTGCCTTGATGAAGCCGTGAAGAACACGGCTTTTCTGTTATTCGTAATCGGCAAGAACATCTTCAAGTATCTCAACAGCACTTTTTATCGCTTTTGGGCAGACATCACCGAACAGGCCCTTTTCCTTGATGCAAGCCATTTCTTCCGGCTTTGACAGGTCATATCCGAGCAAGTCACGGCAGACGATAGAGCCGTTTGCTTTCTTGAAACGTTTTGTGTACTCGGCAGCGATCTCGTATGCTCTCGATTTCTGTTCGCTGTCGGCAGCGTCAAAATGACCGTATTTCAGTCCAAGCACCATAAGCGCTCCCGAAACAGCACCGCACATCTCGCCGTTCCTTGCGCCGCCTCCGAAGGATGTTCCAAGCATTAATGCGAGCTTTTCGTCAAGTCCGAAATCGGGTGCAAACGCCGTAAGCACCGCCTGGGAACAGTTGAAATTATTTGAAAACAGCTCAAGAGCCTTATCGGTTTTATTCATTGCAGTTATTCTCCTTTGTCATTTTTCAGCGAATCAAGATATTCCTGCGCACGTTCTATCCCTGCTTCGGAGATCGAATAGTGCATCCATTTTCCCTCTTTGCGCCCCGTAACAATGCCGCTGTCGCAGAGTATTTTCATGTGGTGCGAAAGGGTAGGCTGTGTGATGTTCATTTCTTCAAGGAGCATACAGGCGCATTTTTCTCCGCCCTTCAAAAGCTGCAGTATTTTTATGCGGTTTTCATCACAGAAGGCTTTGAAAATTACGGCGGTGTTTTTTGCGTCAATATCCATTGTATCATCCCTTTCAGAGAAAATTTTTCGTCACATTGATGATCATCTATATATTATTATACACGATAGATAGAAGTTTGTCAATATAAAAACATAAAAATATTTTGGGATTTAAAGCAGCTTAACTCTTTTTGCTCAATACATCATGCAATTCCTGAACGACTTCCTCCATATTTATCGGCTT
>JBJFFR010000037.1:0-21721 GCA_051891935.1 Oscillospiraceae bacterium | reverse complement strand
TTATCACCGATGAAGAATATGCGGAATGGATGTTGAATTTTCCTGCTACCTCCGACGATTGCGGTAAAAGTGAGCCGATCAAAAAGTGGAGAAAATAAGTTTCAACCCGGTTGAATACGATTTGTGATGAAGATATCCGCAAGCGTTGAAAAGTCATATGACTTTTGGGCTGAAAGCCCGCAAGCGTGGAAAAGATACGTATCTTTTCGGAAACACTCGCAAGCGATGAAAAACTGTACAGTTTTCGGTTCAGATAGAGGTATATAAGCATTATGCTTGCAGGATAGCAAGCATAGAAAAGTAATATTACTTTTCGGGGAAATGACATAATCTGCGTTTTTCTATGTGAATAGATTTTATTAGCTTGCAAGACAGCAAGCGTAAAAAGGTGGGTCCACCTTTCGTTGCCGATTGATTCAAATCGGCATTTTGAAAAAATCTATATTTCTGATTTTTTCAAAAAAATCATTTCAGGGTTTTAGGGGCAAACAGCCCTTAACAATGTGTCAGCCTGTGGCTGACCGAAAAGGTGTACCTTTTCTGCACTTGCGATAATCAAGCAACAGCCTTTTGTAAACACAATTCATGCAATGTGGTTACTCCTTGCCTGTGAGCAGATTTTCAATTTTCTTGCCAACACCCATTTTGACGATTTTCTCAAAAACGATAAATGTACGTTTCTAAGTTTCGTAAATCTTGGCGTATTCGGTGGATAGATGATTGGACAAATCGTTTATATCAAAACTAACCGATAATTCGTCCTTGCTAATATTATATATCGCCTGACTTTTTATTGAGAGTGTTTTTCTTTCACACCCATTTGCAGATTCAAAAATTTCTGCAATAAATGAAAATACAATGTCACAAACCATCATCACTAAACGTTTTATTCTACAGAAGGTGCCTTACAAAAAAGAAAGGAATGATGTGATTGCGTTCGGATAAAAAGCTGGAAGAACTGTACCGTCTGTACGAAAAGCCTATGTATCACATAGCTTTGGCGATACTGAAAAACCATTATCAGGCAGAGGACGCAGTTTCTGATGCTTTCGGAAGGTTGATAACGAAGCTTGACAGAATAGGTGTTCCCGATAGCATTCAGACTAAGACTTATATCATAAAGGTCATTAAAAGCACTGCTATAAGTATTTACCGTAAAAACGCAAACCGTGTTGACAGTCTTGACGAATGCGAGGAATTTGCTGCAGACAGCGGCTCCGATGCTCCGTTTGCGGAATTTGAAAATAAAGATCTTGCGGATAAAATCCTCTCGGATATGGACGAGGAAGATGCAAAAATCGTTATTCTCCGAGGACGTGAGGGACTGCCTTACAGAGAAATAGCAGATATAATGTCAATGAACGAGGCCACGGTCAGAAAACATTTTGAACGAGCAAAAAAATCTGTGAACCTTAGGTTTGGAAAGGAAAGGTGACGATATGAAAAACGAAAATATTTTCAGCGGAAGCGAATGGAATGATATAGTTGAATACGCATTTTCCGAGGAATCCCCACAGCCCGAGTTTTCAGAAGGCTATATCAGACGCCGTGAGGAGCTAATTTCATCTGTCAGACCGAAACACAAAAGAATAAAACTGAGTGCAGTAATTGCGATAGTCGCAGCAGCCTGTTTTCCGGCAACTGTATACGCTGCTAACAAAATAATGCAGATCCGTGCGGAGCAGTCGGCAGCATATCAACAGAATGTTATAATTGAGCCGATAACAAGTGAAGCTGTTTCTGAAAAATTCGAGGGATTTCGTCAGCTGAAAATCAGCTATATCCCCGAAGGACTTGTAATGAGGTATGATGGAAAATATCATGACCCGAATTCCGAAATGGCAATGACTCCTATACTTTACAGATTTGATGAAAGCAAGGGTATATCCGAATCTGTGACGTTTTCCGAGGAAGCAAAAACCATTGAGGTGGAAGGAAAAACAGCAGTGTTTATCGACAGGATCAGTGGTTACGATCAGCTTTGGGTGCTGTTTGACGATACGCCGTATGTGGCGGAAATATATGTGAATGACGTTCCTATGGACGAGGTGCAAAAGCTGGCGGAGGGTCTGGAGCTTATCCCATCGGACACCGAAACGGCAGGAATCTGGCGGGATAGTAATGAACGTGTTGACGAAGGCAGCTCGGTGACCTATTCCGATGAAGTGGATATGAGCAAGGTAGAAGTGCTTTCGGCGGGGGACAGCTTTAAGTATTATATAAATGAAGATCTGGTTGTTCATATTGAGGATATTTCGCTGCAGAAGAATTTTGACGGTATAACCACCAACAGCATCGGATATGATGATTTCGATGTTGATTTTGGAAAATATCTGGACGTAAACGGCGAATTAACGGCAGAACGGGTGACGGTAAAGCGGGGCGATGGTGTAAACACAATTGACGAGGAAATAAGCCGTGAAAAGATTTCCCGAAGTGTTATTACAGTTACGCTTACCTGCACAAATAACGGGAACAAGCAGGGACGGATATGCTTTTCCCCTAAAATGTTCCGAATAGCCGACGAAAAAGCCATAGACCTCACCTATCCAAATCCCGATGAAACGATCAGAATAAGCTATGGAGATAAGAAGCTTGGTTCTGACAACAGTCATTTCAGCTTTTACACAAGCGGTGCACATGAAAAGAACAGTGCGCTCATCGAATCTGGCGAAAGCGTTACTGTTCGCCTTGCCTTTATTGCTGACGATGACTATCTTGATACACTGTATATCAATTTCGGAGAAACAAGCGATAACTTAGCTGCTGCCGCCGAGAAAAGTGATGCAATTATTAAGGTAACAGAATAATTATTAAAGGCTTCCTGCGGCAATGGTTTTACCTATTGCTGCAGGAAGCCTTGTTTATAATGTACAGTTTTCGTTTTGGATAGCGGTATATAGGCATTATGCTTGCATGACAGCAAGCATAGAAAGGAAGGTCGTCCTTTCGACACTGATAGGCTGCATATCGGCATTTTGAAAAAATCAATATTTCTGATTTTTTCAAAAATCTCAAATTGACACTTCTGTACTGTGTGCAGATTACAAGTTTTTGGTTTGATCTGTGATGATCTTTTTTCAGAAATGTCAGGATTGACATTATTATTGAAATGTTCTTTTTTAATTTCTGCTCTTGATTCTTGACAGAGTTGATACTTGGGGATATAATGAAATAGGTTCCAAAAAGCACTATACGATTTTTTTAGGAGAAAAAATATGTACAGACGACTTACCGATGACATTTTCGCTGAAAAACAGCCCGTAAATCTTGACAAGCCATATCACGAATACGGCAAAGAAGAGATATTTGAATTTGCCCGGCGTGAGAAAAAAAGCTGTCAGGAAATAATGAAAAAGTATTCCTCAAAGTCGGAAGAGCTTACAATAAATGTATGGAGCAGGACAGAAAGAGAGGAATACGGCTCCTGCAAAGGACTTGCTCTCAATCGTGGAATATATCATCCCGGAGATGGATTTGAACTTGCAGTTACAAATGTCGGGCGTGGACATCGTCTGAAAAAAGCTCCCGAGGATAGCAGCGAATACTATTGTTACAGCTTTGATAAGGACGATAATCTGATATGTGCCGAAAAGCTTTCGGGCAAATATATAATACAGCGTGAGATAATTATTCGTGAGAATAGCATGGAATACGGACTTGCTTTTGGACAACGCGGATTGGATCATATATATGCTGCGGGATATAAAGGCAAGCAGCTGTGTTACACATACAGATTTGACGGCAGAAATATCGCTGACGTGTGCTTGTATGAATATGATGAAATCGGCAGGAGAAGTTCTGTTGTAGTGGTGTTTAATGAGGTGGATGCGCTGATGAGCTTTGCACTTTACCGTTATGAATATGACGATAATAATAATCTTTTGGGAGTTTGGGACAGGACGGGACACTTTATATCGGTCAAGGGTAAGTTTGCAAGAAAATACATAACAGCCGCAAAGGTCACAGAAGCGATGAAAAAGGTTATGTCCGAGTGGGGCACTTTCCCCGACGATGTATATGTATTATCTATATATTTTGAAGATAATGAAGCAAACGGAACATCATCTTTTTATCTCGGTTACAATACAGAGAAAGCGGCGAGCGGATATAATTCCGACGATGAAGCACGCTGGAATTATGCATTCTGGCTTCAGAATGAGAAAAAGCTTTTTGGTGATGATAATGATGTATATGTACGATACATTGAAAGCTGCGGTTCATTGGCTGTGCTTGCAAATGCAGTAAAGCAGCTTCATAAATCGGGAATTATTACAGAGTTGTTCGGACATGAACTCCCGGTCATTATACATGAACTTGAATATTATCCCGAAATAGCCGAATATAACTTAAAGGCAAATGGGAAGAAGCTTGTGCCGAAGGAATTTGTAGATTTTTGCGGAGGATCATCCTGAAATCGGGATTATATAATTTGCCAAATAACAATTAATATAAAATCGCACGGCAGAAAAACTCTGCTGTGCGATTAAAATTTAGCTAAATCAGTTATTGATCATCTCCAAGGAACCCATTTATCTCATCTAACACCGAATCACCGCAGGGTACACCTTCATTGTACATAGCCAAATCCGACCAGTTATCTTCCCCCCTAATCTGCATTCTGTTAGTAACATATTTACCTTCGGAGTCAAAAATAAGCTCTACCCATCCGGGATTTTCAACAGGTCCGCCAATGAAAATAACATTTCTGCTTCCGTCAGCGTTTTTTATCTCATAACGGTAATAGGAAGTATCGCTGCACTCGTCTGTAACATCTATCTGTATATCTCCAAGCACGAAATATACCCTTCCGTTTATGACCTTTACATAATCTGTGTGAACATTTTCAATGGTGACCGATCTTTCATTTTCCGATTCGTTGTACTGTATCTCGCTGCCGTCAGCACCATAAAATCTTCTGATTATTTCTTCTGCAAAAACTGTGGTTGCTCCTACAATAACAACCGCCGCAGTTACAGTCACAGTTTTTTTGATTATACCTTTTGATGAAGCAGTTTTTACGAATCTGCTGTTTTCAGCCTTTAAAAGCTCAGCAGTGCATTTTTTCAGAGAATCGGGAGCCTTGATGCCTCCGATAGCACAAGTGTATCTATCAATATTCATAATCATTCCTCCAATACCTTCTTTAATAGCTGTCTTGCACGATACAGTCGGGATTTTATCGTACCCTCACTAATATGCAAAATCTTTGCTGCCTCTTTTGTTGTACATCCTTCAAACCAGCATAAAAGAATAACCGACCTGAATTTATCGGGCAGTTCCTCTGTAATAAGCTTTAGTTCTCGGAACGAAGCTTCATCTTCATAGTCTGCACATTCTTCAATGGCAGGTTCCGTCTGCTTTACCCTGCGGTTGTGACTTATCGACATATTTATGGTTGTTCTGATAAGCCAATGCTTTAAATGCTGTCCATCTTTGATTTTATGCTGATTTTTAAATAGCTTCAGAAATACTTCCTGAAAAACATCTTCGGAATACTGCCTGTCAAGCGTGTGCGATAAAGCTATCCTATAAACCATATCACCGTATTCATCTATAATAGCGTCAAAATCCGTAGGATCACCTTCTTTTTATGTTTTGAAAAGCCTTTCATTTATAAAACGCTGTACAGAGTAAAAAAGTTCCGTATAATTCAAAATAGTATAGCGCACAGCAGGTTTTTTCTCCGCCGTGCGCTGAAATTATTCTGTAAGTATATAAAGTCCTGCCGCAGAAGTGCTGTAATCATCGGGTTTTGCGAGATAGTCATTCCAACAGTAATGGAACAGCGCACCCGTCAGTTGGAAAAACATCTGCATATCCCAGTGTACAAAGTTGCTCATCAAATCCTTACGAACATATGGAAAAAGCATTTTTTCTACACCTTCACTTACTCTGTCGGCAAATTCTTCGGCAAGCTCTTTCAGCTCATAATAAAGCAGTTCGCAGATTTGTTCATAGATTTCTCGCTTCATAACAGGAAGCTGAACGATAAGCTTACTATCCATCTTTTTTAGCAAACCATTTTTCAGCAGCTCTGCCGCAATTGCTTCCTCGTGAACGGACAATTCCCTCTGCGGATTTTCCGAAAGACTTACAAGCAGGGCGATATTGTTTCCGTCAACCCATCTGTCACGTCCTCTGCGCCAGTCATTATCGTCCCATCCCTCATCGGGAAATGGCTTCATCTCATAATCATTGACATATTCAAGAAAGCCGTATTCCGTCGTGGTGAAGTTTTGATGAAGCCCGGACCAGTTACATTCACGCAGCTTTTCCCAGACAGAACCATCAAAGCTTTCATCGGGAAGGACGTATTCCATAGTCAATCGGAATTTTCTTTCTGCTTCGTCGGCAAACTTGCCTTTGTATTTTTCAAGGTAATGCTCTTTACTTGCTTTGCCAAAGCAGTTGCTTGCGGCAACGCATAATATCCACATCAGATAATCATAGTCGAAGTTATTGCCGTAAAAGTCAAAAGCAGTGATATTATCTTTCAGCATAATAAGCTTGTCTATAATCTTTTCGGCATAGCCGCTGTCGTGAAAGACTTGGTTTGCATAGACCTTTGTTTTGATATATGTTTCTTTTGGAAATATACAACAGTTAGCAAGAAACTTGCCCTTAACAGGTGAAACAAGTAGATTTGCACCAATCATTTTTTCAAGAATTTCTTCAAGATATACGGGAGCAACACCCATTTCGTCAGCAATTTCATTTACAGCTTTTGCCTCGTTTCGGCAGATAACCATAACCTGCGGACAAATTTTAGAGCTGTCCATAAGGAGCGAAGCCTTCATTGCCGAATATCCCCAGAACCAATCCACTTCGGCAGGAGCATAAGCCGTCTTTCCGATATTATTCATATTTTCAAACCTTTCTTTCAGATTTTTCTTAGCGTCAAACAGCCGTCTTTTAACCGTTCCTTCGGGAACAGCAAGATCATTTGCGATCTGTCTGACAGACTGCTCTTTAAGATAAAAGCGTATAATGATTTCACGGTGAATAGAAGCAAGCCTTGAAAGAGAAAAGTTGAGCTGTGAAATATCCTCTGCGGCAATGATATTTTCAATAGGCTGCGGAAGCTCGGCAGCCATACCTCCTGCAGTTTCTATTGGCAGAGTTTGATCCTTCTTACAGGAAATATAGTCTGCATATTTATTCCGTGCCATTTTCCAATACCACGAATAGAAGCTTACAAATTCCTTTCCGCTTGATATAACACGAATAGCTTCGTACAGAATATCCTGCGACAGATCCTTTGCCGCTTCGGTATCGGAAATGCGCTTCACGCAAAATAGATATGTAGCTTCAATCAGCTCATTTGTAATGTGTTCGTTCATAAGCTTACCTCTTGCAAATCGATTTACGCTTAATAAGTCCCTGAAATCATAAAAAGGTTCGGTAGTTTTATGATAATATTTTTTGGTTTATTTGTCAATGTCAAGCATATTTGAAAAAATACGGATAAGCATTGATTTATACGCCGAAAAGTGTTATAATTTGACAAAGAACATATTAACGATAGATTTGCTTAATCTCTATAATAGAAGGATTAAACAATTGTGCAGCGCTGCGTTGCACAATTAATGGAGGCGTCTTATGACAAACCGAATCATTACCGATATTTCGGATTATATATTTGTGTCCGATGAACCGCAGAAGGCAGATGCGATATTTCTGCCGGGTGGATCGCATCCCGAACAGCCCGAATATGCCGCAGAATTGTATCGTAAAGGTATGGCAGAATGGCTTGTTCCGTCAGGTGGAATAAGCGTTAAAGCTGATAAGTGGCATGGCGTCCGTTCCAAAGCAGACATTTATAACGGAGATTATCATTCCGACTGCGAGTTTTTTACAGATGTCCTGGTGAAAAACGGAGTTCCTCTGACTGCAATTATCGAAGAAAATCAATCGGGACATACCCGTGATAATGCTTTTTTGTCCCGTGAAGCTGTTGATGAAAAAGGTGTAACGATTAAAAGTGCTATTATTGTCTGTAAAGCCTTTCACGCCCGCCGATGCCTGATGTTATATCAGATGGCTTTCCCAAATGTTGATATAAAGGTTTGTCCCGTACATTGCTACAACATTACCAAGGAGAATTGGCATCAAACCGAATACGGAACAGACAGAGTTCTCGGAGAGCTTGCCAGATGTGGAAATCAATTTGTTGGGGATATTAAGCATTATCTTGAATTTATACAAAAACGTGGAGATTAGCAAAGAATAACATTGATTGGATGTTCTTCGATGTAGGCTCAACCCTTATTGATAAAACGGAATGCTGTTATTTATAAAAACTTATTTTTTTCTTATAAATATTTGAATTAATTCGTGGAGGGATACATATGGGTTCAATGATTTCACTTGGAGTTGGAACAATGGAAATTGATTGGGGTAAAAATAATTGTTTTAATGATCACTCTGCTTTGTTTCAACCAGAAGATGTAAAACAAATACCATATTATTATGTTGATGATGAGGGTTCATATATTACTGATTATAAAGAAGGGTATTCACGAAAATTATCATCAGTTAAGCGACGTCTTGATTTGCTTGGATATACACTTAAAAGAATAAAAACGATGTATAATGAATTGGTAGAAGAATGTGAAAATCACAGTTTAAGGGTTGCACTATCGTATGAAAATTTTTCAAAGCTGCTTAAAGAGATTGATGTTAATAAGATTAATACTTTAAAATACGAGGTTGAATATGATGAGAATGGTTATGATTTAGGCGAATTTGCAAGACGTTGTATTATACCTGAAGAAGAAATACACTCAAAACTTTTTTCAGAAACAGATGAAGACGAATATAATGTTACTTATGATTTAGAGGTCTTCTTTGAGAATATGAATCCGTATATCATTTTAAGATTATTAGCAGAAAATCCTAATGCTCGTGATTTAGATGTATATTGGTCGTTTGCGGATGTTGTTGAAAATGGATGGGTAACAAGAGAGGAAATCGTTCATTCTCTTTGTGATTCAGAAAAAATCATTATTGTAACTGAAGGTTCGTCAGATTCATATATAATTCAAAAAACAATAGAAAGCATATATCCGGATATTTCTGATTTCTTTAAATTTATAGACATGGAAAATAATTATCCATTTACCGGAACTGGAAACTTATATAATTTTTGTTGTGGATTGATGAAATTAGGAGTAAACAATAAAATCATTGTGATTTTTGATAATGATACTGAAGGAAATGAAAAGTATCTGAAACTCGTTACAATGCCTAAGATGGATAACTTTCTTATAACCAAATTACCGGATTATCATTTATTTGAATATATCAGTACACTTGGACCGCAGGGTGAGAATATAGAAAATATAAATGGTACCGCAGTTGCTATTGAATGCTTTTTGGATTTTAATTCGTGTAACAGAGAGGCAAAAATCAGATGGACAAGTTATAATAAAAAATTGAAAAAGTATCAAGGTGCATTGGAATGCAAGGATGACTATATTCGAGCATTTAAAAAAGCCAATTTACTTAATGGAACATATGATACTACAAAATTAAAATTTCTTATTGATTATTTGTTGAATGAATGGATAATTCGATAGAAGAACGCTGCCAAATACCGTATAATAATATGGAGGTAAGTAAAATGGAGCTAATTTCTGCAAGCAAACTCGCAAGTCTAAGTATAGAAAAAAGTAGGTTGTTTCAAGAATTATTACCGGAATTGGTGAAAAGATTAATAATAGACAGTTCAAAATCGTTATCATCAATTAGAATTCCGTCAAAGGATGATATTTGGGCACCGGGATTTGATGGAATAATAGAAAATGACGAAAAGAATACATATGTAGCGGCTGGAAAAAGTGTATGGGAATTTGGAACTAATAACGACTCACTAACAAAAATCAATAGTGATTATGACAAAAGAACGAAAAATCCTTTAGGCCTTGATAAAAATGAAACAACATTCTATCTTGTAATACCTAAAATATGGGCGTTTAAGGGTACAGGCGGATCGATATCTGAATGGGAAAACAGCAAAGATGATTGGAAAAAGGTGCATTTATATGATGCAACAGTTTTATGCGATTGGATAAATAGCAGACCTATAGTAGCTGCGTGGTTGATTGAACAACTGTTTGATGATACGAAAATATATTTTGAATCAGTTTCTAAAGCGTGGGATATTTTTTCGAAAACAACCGATCCATCATTTACCGACAAAATGTTTCTTAATAAAAGAGAAGCAGAAAGTGAACATCTTTTGAACTGCATTAAAAATAACGAAATAGTAAAAATCAAGAGCAAAACTTTTATTGATGCATATGGTTTCTGTTTAGCATCAATTTTAAAATCTCCAAATTTATTAAATGAAATTATTGTTATTAATGACGAAGAAACATATAAGATGCTGTCTAATATCGTAGAAGGAAAAGTATTCCTTCTGTCATTTATGAATATCTCTGCATTCGATAAAAGAAATAAAACCATAGTATGTTATGGTCAAGAAGCGGTAAGCGTAACAGATGTTGATGTAGAATTAACATCATTAAGAAAAAATCAGTTTATTGAAGCATTAAAAGATATGGGTATTGACAAAAGTGAAATCGAAGATTTTTATTTTCATACTCACGGTGAAATATTTGCACTTATTCGTAGGATCCCCGGATTGAGCAATATTATAAAGCCGAATTGGTCATCAAAAGCGAATATTAACTCGCTTGTACCATTATTGTTTATGAGAACCATCAACATTACGAATGAAGCTGAAAAAGAAATATGTGAAATACTTGCAAATGACTCATTCGATAACATTTTAAATGCATTCGATGATTTTATAAAAATGGAGGATTCTCCTATAAAAAGAGTTGAAAATATATATTCTATAGCAAGCTATGAAGAAGTATGGAATGTTTTGCATCTAAACATAGATGGTCCGGAATTTCGTCGACTTTCTGATTTGTTTTTGCATATTATGGATATTTGCACCGGAAAAACCCAAAGTGATTTAAAATACAAATTTCATATTGAAAAGCTGTTGAATGTTTTATCTTTTAACTACTTGTTCTTTTCATACTCATATCCCGGGAATACTACGTTATGTACTTCTGTTAGAATGATACTTGAAAATATATGGTCATGTGAGGAGTTATGGGATTCATTATCTTTATTCGCCGAGGTTAATCCTCATATTTTGTTAGATATATTTGAAAATGACCTTAATAGTCCGAATAGCAATATATTATGTCGATTTCAAGATGGAACTTATGGCAGCAAATACTGGCTTATATTATCTGCTATTCAGAGACTAACACAGTTTTCAGAAACTAAAGTTAAAGCATGCATGATGCTATTTGATCTGTGCAAGATTGAATCAAAATACTGTTATAACGGAAATACTCCGGAACAATCACTGCTTTCAGTATTATGTTTATGGAGTACAAATGGTGCATTAAGCATAACAAATAAAAAAGAGTTGGCTTTGCGTTTTATTGAACTTGATAAAAAATATGGCTTATCTTTTAATATTAAACTTATTCAAATTGATACTATATCAAGTGGTAGAACAATAGGTATAAGACATAATGAAGAAAACACTTCTGTTTCTATTCAGGACTACCAATCGGCAATAGTTGAAATAGATTCAAAAATTATAGAAACTGTGATCAAAAATAGAGATGCTCATTTTTTATCAGAGATAATAAATTCATATATGTATTTTCCATCTGAGCTTATCGAAAAGCTGCTAATAGAAAGCTCTGCTTTTGAACTTGATATCTACAGTAAAATCAAAATTGGGTACAATATTAGGCAAATAATTTATAGAGCAAAGTTTTTTAAAAATAAAGATGATAATAAATATGTTGATTTATTCCGTTCCCACCTTAAGGACGTTGAAAAAGAAATATATGATGACCGTCTTTATGTTTTCTATGATAACTACTTTTATTGCCCCATTATTGATGCACCTTATTTAAATAAAGATGAACCATCATATACAGATCAAAGTCAGTATTTTTTCGACTATAGAGTTTCCGTATTAAATCAGTTATTTAAAAAGAATAAGGATTATTATCTCTCGATTATAATTGAGATTATGGGAGATTTATCAAATTGGGGCTTTTTGCTCGCTAAATCAGATTATTCATCTTGCGCTCTTGAGTTATCAAAATGTGCTATTAGTAAAAACAAGTATCAAATTCTTGGTGGATTTATAGATGGTCTGGATTTAGAAAAAGCAAAATCACTTCTTGAACTGCCAAAAGAAATAAAGGAGATTGTTATATCACATATAACAAGACAAGATATTCTGCCTTTTATTACTGACAAGGAATTACTAAAAGTGTTCTGGTCAAATCAAACAATGTATGAATACAGCGCTTTTATGTTTGAACAATTACTTGAATATAATCCATCCGGTCTATTATTGTTTTTTTATTCTAAATGCAAAGATATTACAGATGTTACCAATAATGTTGTTCGGGTTTTTAGGGCATTAATAACAACTAAATGTACGATTGACTCAAGCTTATTGAGTGAATTGATTCAAAAAATTGATAAATCCGGGTTTTATTCAGACGAATATGCTGAATTATGTATAGAGCTATCTGTATTATATAAAGATCATTTTGAATTTCAAGATTATTTTAAAGAGTATTATTATAGACATCCGGACAAACTGCATGAATTAATGGCAGATGAAAGAGCGTATTGGAATATTCTATCTTATTATCAGCTGCCGTCAAGGTCATATGAATCAATAGAGAATATAGCACATTTTTTTGATGCAATTTTACAGACCGACACAAGTGAAGGTAAGTATAAAGCATACAGTTTGTTTGGCGTGTTGTTAGCAAGTTTACTAAAATCTGTTTCAATTGATGAGTTTATTGAAAGAAATTATATTTCACTCATTGAACAATACTATTCTGATGTATTTGAAAAGTATTTTATTGAGAGATATTTTGGATTTGTTAGTTTTAGATGGATTGGAGATGGAAGTGATCAAAAACAAAAAGGAGATGAGCTAAAAAACCAAATAAACAATATTGAAATTCAATTTCCAAATTCCACCCGCATTTTTAGAAAAATCATCAGTCGATATAATGAAAATGCAAAAAGTGATTATATCCTCTCAGAAACAGACGTATTATAAATGCGGTGATATTTATTCAAAAATCGGGGGATATTATTCTGTCGAATGAATCCCCAAAAGCAGATATACAAGATCTACACCCGACTGCAAGAAACTCTCTCGCAGCCGGGTGAACCATTACTTAATCATCTTAAAATACCTCAAAGCCTCCACAATAGCCTCTTCCTTCTCCTTAGTACATTTCGGCTGTCTGGAATTTGCAGTCTTAGCCTTATTATAATTCTCCCTCTCAATAATACCGCACTTCTGCTTCACCTGAGCGATATTAAGCGAGGAAACCGTTAAGCCCGTATGTTCCTTAACATAAGCCTTGATCTCATCATAGGTAGCCTTGCTCTCCGCAGAGGTCAGATCAAACTCGTCCGTTTTCAGTTCAACCTCAATATGTTGGTCACTTTTGAGTTTGGACAATAAGCATACCGTCTCAACGTGCTTCGTCCTCGGGAACATATCCACCGCCTGTGCTGACTCTGCCTTGTAACCGTGTTCACATAAATATGCACAGTCGCGTGCAGCCGTTGCAGGATTGCAGGATATCATAACTATCCGCTTCGGCGACATTTTAACTATTGAAGAAAGCGTCTGTTCATCGCAGCCCTTTCTCGGAGGATCGGTCACGATAACATCGGGGCGAATGCCTTTCTCCGCAAGTGCGGCAGCTATCTCGCCCGAATCTCCGCAGATGAAATCAGCATTTTCAACACCGTTTGCAGCAGCATTTTTCTTTGCATTTTCAACAGCCTGCGGAATTATTTCGCCGCCGATGAGCCGTTTTATTCCGTCCGACATCGACAGACCGACCGTTCCCGCACCGCAGAAAAGATCAAGCAAAGTATCCTCGCCGCTTAGCTGCGCATATTTTTTCGTGACACCGTAAAGCCGCTCCGCCTGCGCAGTATTGACCTGATAAAATGAAAGCGGAGAGATGGAAATTCTGTTTCCGCACATAATGTCTTCAATGTGATCGCTTCCTGCGAGCGTTATGCAGCGCTCACCTGTGATAACGTTTGTTGCCTTCGGGTTGATATTGAGAACAAAGCTTTTTATCATCGGGAATTTTTTGCAAAGCTTGTCCGCAAGCGGCTTGAACGCAGCTGTGTCCGCCTTTGTAACGATAAGGCAGACCATTACTTCGCCGCTGTGAAAGCCTCTTCTTAAATATATATGACGAACAAGTCCTTTTCCCGTTTTTTCATCGTAGACAGGCAGCTTTTTCTCGTCAATGTAATGGCAGATCTCATCTGTAAGCTCCTTGAAAAGCTTCGGCTGGAGAAGACAATCGCCACAGGGGATAACACGGTGGCTCCTCGGTGCAAAGAATCCGCAGACAGCCTTTCCGTCTGCATCATAGGTGAGTGGATACTGCGCCTTGTTGCGGTAGCGTTCCGTTTCCGTGCAGCCGAGAATTGGCTCAAACGGCACATCAATGCCGCCAAGCCTTGTAAATGCGTCCTTTACAGCCTGTTCCTTTGCCGCAAGCTCTGCTTCGTATGAAATATGACGGAAAATACAGCCGCCGCATTTTGAGTAAACGCCGCAGCTGTCTTCGCATCTTGTTTCGGACGGTTCGAGTAGCTTGTCGATTATCCCGAAAGCATAGGTTTTGTTGACCTTGACTATCCTGCAGGAAATAACATCTCCGACAGCGGTAAGCGGTACGAATACCGCCATACCCTCGTCAGTTCTGCCGACGCCGCTGCCCTCGGAGGTGAGCCCTGTGATCTTCAGGGTGCAAATATCGTTTTTTTTCATAAAAAATCCTTAATCGAGTTTTTCTCCGCATTTTGTGCAGTAAACAGCGTCGGTCTCGTTTTCGGTAAGGCAGAATTTACAGGTCTTGGGCTTCTTGGATTTTACAGCCTTGTCAGCGTCGTCAAGCTTTGCTTTGAGCTTTTTGATCTCGCCGATAATGATCTTCATCCTGCCTGTTTCATCTGCATCGCTTTCGTGCATATTGAAGCAAAGCTTGCCAAGCTCGGCGTACTTCTCGTTGATCTTTGCACGAAGCTGCGCACGGTCGATCTGCGTCTTGGAGTAGTCGATCGCTTCTGCTGTCTTGGATGCAGCCTTGTCAAAAAGATTCATAGCATCGGATTTAAGATTGTCAAAATTGTAAGCCATAGTTAGTCCTCCTGTAAATAACCTTTGTAAAATTCAAAAATATCATTTTTTTTCTCGATCATCTTTTCATACCGCGAAATGTATTCGTAGGGAAATTTGTAGTTGAAAAGACGTTCGATCTTTCCTGTTTCGGTGTTGACAAGCTTTGTCGAGCCTGCAGCGCCGACAGCCAGTATCGTCTGCGCTTCCTCCATTATATAAATGTTGTAAAGGCTCTCGAAACCGGGTTTTGCAAATCCGACATTTTCAAGATTGTCAACGGTGTTTTTCTGACGGTAGAGATAGTAGGGGAGATATCCCTCACCGCAGAGCTTTGCCTGACCGTGATCGACCATATCCGATATTCGCGAATCAACGCAGCGTTCTTCTTCACGGAAAAGATTTGACGAACGTTTGAGTGTGAGTGTGTGGATAGTGATGCTTTCGGGATCAAGCTTGCAAAGCTCATCTATGGTATGAACAAAGCCATCGTAAGTGTCCGTAGGAAGCCCTGCGATAGTGTCCATGTTGATATTGTCAAAGCCGATCTCACGCGCAAGTTTAAACGACTTCACAACATCTGCAGCCGTGTGCCGCCGCCCGATAGCTTTAAGAACATCATCGTTCATAGTCTGCGGATTGACGGAAATTCTTGTCGCACCGTTTTCCTTGATAACTTCAAGCTTTTTTGCCGTAATTGTATCAGAACGTCCTGCTTCTACAGTATATTCACGAATTTTTGAAATGTCAAAGCTTTTTCTTATTTCGCCCATAACAAGCGAAAGCTGTTCGGCGGAAAGCGTTGTCGGAGTTCCGCCGCCGATGTAGATCGTGTCAAGCTTCAACCCTATCTCATCCGCGATCTGCGCTGTCTGACGTATCTCCTCGCAAAGCTTTTCGACATAATCGGGGAGAAGTTTTTTCGCACTTGAACTTTCTATCGAGTGTGAAACGAACGAGCAGTAGGAGCATCTTGACGGGCAGAACGGAACGGAAACATACAGCGAAAACGAACGCTTGTCAAGCGAATCAAAGTATTTTTTCTGCGTAACGGCAGTATTGTAAGCAAGCTCAAGCTTCTTGTCGGAAACATTGTATTCATCCTTCAGACGGGTGAATATATCGGCTTTTGAAAGTCCCTCGTCAAGCAGAGCATTGACCTTTTTTACGGGACGTATTCCCGTAAGCCGTCCCCAAGGAGGAGTGATCCCGGTCAGCCTGCGCATAACATTGTAAAGCAGCCTGCAAAGCACCGCTTCAACTTCGTTTTCATCATCGACGGGAGCTTCCTCGCTGTCAAAAACGCCCTCGAGCGAAACCTCGCATTTTGCCTTGCGGTCAGCGTAGGATATAACTGCATGATCTGCGCTGCGGTCTTCTTCCTCAAATAAAAAATCAAACGTTTTTATCGGAAGAAAAAGCTTCATTATCGCTTCTATCTCGTATTTGCAGCTGTTTCCCTTAAAACATATCGTCATAGTCAAAGCCTTTCATAAAGGGGTTGAATTTTCTCTCGTTTGAAAGAGTTGAACGGTCGCCGTGACCCGATAAAAGAACATAATCTTCACCGAGCCCGTCCAGCATTTTAAGGCTCTCGCTGAGCTTCATGCTGTTTCCGTCGGGCATATCCGTCCTTCCTGCGGACATTTTGAAAAGCGTGTCGCCGCTGAACATAGTTTCGCCGCAGATGTAGCATACCGAACCGCTCGTGTGTCCCGGAGTGTGAAGCACCCTGAACGAAAGCTCATCCAGCGTGATGATATCACCGTCCGAAACGGTGTGCGCGCCACCGAAATGTGCCACAGGCTTTTCATAATAATCCGAAAAATACTCGGATAGATCCAGATAATCGTCGGAAAGCTTCTTTTCATCCATTTCGTGTATATAGACCTCTGCGCCCGTTTCCTTTGCAAGGTAAGCGAGAGATTCAATGTGATCGCAGTGTCCGTGGGTGATGAGTATCTTTTTGATCGAAGCACCGTGCTTTTCGGCTTCGGCAAGTATCCTTTCACCGCCGGTCGGAGCGTCGATAAGCGCAGCGTTTCCCTTGTCGGAAATAACAAGGTAGCAGTTCGTGCAGAAGATGCCGCCGGTGTTTAGCATAACAGTTTTCATATCAAAAGCTCCTTTAGTTCTTAAATGTTCGGTCAACGCTGATAACATCGGGCAGCTTGCGTATCTTTGCAATTATGTTGTTGAGCTGTGCAACGCCTGCCGCATTTATCGTGGCGAGAACGTTGGAGTTTCCGTTTTTGAGCATGGTTACCGAAATATTGGTGAGCGGAATGTGAAGCTCCGCCATGAGCTTTGTTATATCGGCAATAATGAGCATATTCTCCTTTGCAACGATGTCAAGGATAACACGGTAGGTAGTTCCGCTGCCTGCTGCAGATGCCCATTTTGCTTCGACCCAGCGTTCAGGCTCCTTCTGATCCCTCATAGCCGCAAGATAGGTCGGGCAGTCCTGCTTGTGAATGGAAACGCCGTGTCCCTTTGTGATAAAGCCTACAATGTCATCACCGGGGAGCGGATTGCAGCACTGCGCAAACTTGACGATGATGTTGTTTTCACCCTCAACGATAACGCCCGAGCTGCTCTTTGAGGGTCTTGTGTTGGTCTTGACATCGGAAATATCGGGCTGTGCATAGTATTTTAGATATTTGTCTTTCAAGCGCTGCATTATCCTTGAAAGGATAACGCCGCCGTAGCCGATCGCAGCGTAGAAATCCTCAATTGTCGAGCAGTTGTGACGCTTCATATCATCGGCAAGGAATTCGGGGAGCTGCTCATCCGAAAGGTGGATGAAGTTGCGCTTAAACTCCTTTTCAAGCTCGCTTCTGCCGTGAACGATGTTTTCTTCACGGCGTTCTTTCTTGAACCAGGAGCGGATCTTTGATTTTGCTTCGTTCGTGCGGCATATTTCGAGCCATGCCCTGTTCGGAGCGTGATTTTCGTCATTGGAAGTGATTATTTCAACGATCTCACCCGTTTTGAGCTGATAATCGAGCGATACAAGCTTTCCGTCAACCTTTGCGCCCTTCATCTTGTTGCCGACCTGTGTGTGGATAGCGTATGCAAAGTCAACTATCGTTGAACCGACAGGCAGAGTTATCATATCGCCTTTCGGAGTGAACGCAAAAATATCTTCGGGGGAGAGGTCGTTTTTGATAGTGCGGACGATTTCCTCAACGTCATCGGTTTCCTGCTGCGCTTCGATGATCTGACGTATCCATGCAAGACGGTTTTCAAGCTTGTCTTTTCCGCTGATGCCTTCTTTGTATTTCCAATGTGCAGCGATACCGTATTCAGCTGTGTGGTGCATATCCCATGTGCGTATCTGTACTTCAAACGGGATACCTTCTCTGCCGATAACGGTCGTGTGGAGCGACTGGTACATATTTGCTTTCGGAGTAGCGATATAATCCTTGAAGCGGTTTGGGATAGGACGGAACATATCGTGAATGATACCGAGCGCATTATAACATTCCGCAACGGTGTTCACAATAATTCGCACCGCATATTTATCATAGATCTCGTCAAAGCTTTTTCCCTGGAGGAATGCTTTTTTATAAATTCCGTAAATTGACTTTACTCGGCCGTCTACCTGCGGCTCGCTGCCGAAGTTTTCTTCCTTGAAACGCTGCGATATCTCGGCTTTTATCGACTCGATGAAGGCTTCACGCTTGTCGCTGCGTATTTCAAGCATACGTTCGATCTCGCTGTACGCATAAGGGTCAAGATAGCGGAAGGCAATGTCTTCGATCTCATCCTTGAGCGCTTTCATTCCAAGACGGTGTGCGATCGGCGCATAGATGTTCATCGTTTCAAGCGCAGTATTGCGCTGCTTTGCGGCAGGGCGGAACTGTAAGGTACGCATATTGTGAAGACGGTCGCAAAGCTTGATAATGATAACACGGATATCCTGCGACATTGCAAGAAGTATCTTTCGGACGTTTTCCGCCTGCTGTTCTTCCTTCGTGAAAAGGGGTATCTTTCCGAGCTTTGTAACACCGTCAACAAGCATCGCAACATCCTGACCGAAAAGCTTCTTTATCTCATCGAGCGTTACATCGGTGTCCTCGACAACATCGTGCAGGAGTGCCGCACATACAGTATCGGTGTCCATTCCGAATTCAAGCAGGATATAAGCCACGGCAAGAGGGTGGGTGATGTAAGGCTCGCCCGAGGAGCGCACCTGATTTGCGTGTGCCTTTGCCGCAAATTCGTATGAAGATATTATCTTGCTAAGGTCATACTGCTTCTCCTCGTCAAGTATCTTCTGTATTATCATATCAATGGTGTATATGGTTTCAGGCTTGTTGTTAGTCATAAATATGACCATTCCTTTCTGAATATGGGTTATTGTTCAGCTTATGAGCGCCGCAAAGGACTGATAGATCGTTGAGCTTTCGATCGCTGCCTTCGGCGGATCCTTGATAAAGGTCACCCTGTCACTCCAGATGTCATAGTTTATAAACCCAAGCTCGGCGAAAATATCAACTGCGATGCGCAGCTTGCAGTAGGATATCACGTTTTCGTCGAGATGTCCGAAAAGATCATCGCACGAAATAACGCCGAATTTTCCGATAGTTTTATATATAAGGATAAGTTCATCTCTTGTCGGGAGCGCTCTTTTGGCAAGAGCAGGTTCAACTCCCTCGCCTCGTTTGAACTGTTCATAGGCAGCCTTGGCGTTGAAATATTTCACCTGTGAAATATTGCTGCTGCGAATGTCTGCTATTCTCATGCTGATGCTTGTTTTTCCGTTGAAAACATTGATGCTGAAGGCTGCGAGCAGGTCGAGCGTGTCCCCCTTTTTATAGAGAAATTCGCTTGTCTTTGTTCCGAAAAGCAAGCCCTCGAGCATCGTTCCACCGTAATTAAGTCGAAGCTTCGTGTTAAGTCCGTTTGAAAGAGGAACGACCTCTGCAAGAACCGCCTTTCGTATAAGGAACAACGGCTGTCGGCTGCATTCTCCGAACGGTTCAAGAGAGGAAAGCGATCTTATCGCATCGAGCGTTATCTCGTTCGGGAGGATGACCTTATCGGCACGGATAGTGTAAACGGGCGGAGCAGGGAAGCGTTCTGCCGCAAATTTCTGCATAGACTCGTTAAATCTGCCGATATTCTCTTTGCGGAGTGAAAAACCTCCTGCGCCAACGTGACCTCCGAATTTGGTAAGATGTTCGGAGCAGGCGGAAAGCGCTTCAAATATCGAGAAGCCTTCGACCGAACGGGCAGAACCTCTTGCTTCGTCACCGTCATCGGAAAGCAGGAAAACAGGCTTGCCGAAGCGCTCGGAGAGCCGTGCCGCTACTATGCCGATAACACCGTGATGCCAGCCTTCACCGTAAATGACGAGCACACGGTTGTAGAGGATATCGGGCGAATTTGAAAGAGTGTCCGCTATCGAAGCGAGTATCTGTTCTTCGGCGGCTTTTCTTTCGTTGTTAAGACTGTCAAGCCTTTCTGCAAGCTCCTCGGCACGTTCTTCATCGTCCGTAAGGAACAGCTCAACTGCGTCGGACGCAGAACCGAATCTGCCCGAAGCGTTTATTCTTGGGATTATCGAAAAGGAAACATCGACCGATGAAAGCCTGTCCTTGACATTTGCTTTTTTCATAAGTGCCTGCAGACCGAGATTTTCTGTGTTTTTAAGGTAGTGCAGACCGTTTGTAACAATATAACGGTTCTCACCCGTGAGCGGAACAACGTCTGCGATCGTCGCAAGTGCGGCAAAATCGGAGAACTGTTCAAGTGCGGCGCTGTAATCTCCGCCGTCCATTGTAGCGATAAGCTTCAGCGCAAGCGCACAGCCGCAGAGATCCTTGTAAAGCGAAGGACAGTCGGTTCTGTGAGGATCGACTACCGCAAGTGCGTCGGGAAGCTGTTCACCCGGCTGGTGATGGTCGGTCACAACGACCTTCATCCCAAGCTCGTTTGCAAGCTTTATCTCGTTGATCGCAGAGATGCCGTTATCGACCGTTACAATGAGCTGAACGCCGTCCTCGGCAAGCTCACGGATGCCTTTTTCGCATAGACCGTAGCCGTCCGAACGCATATTTATGTAGTATCTGACATTTGCGCCAAGACATTCAAGATATGAGTATAAAATAGTCGTTGCCGTGATGCCGTCACAGTCATAGTCGCCGTAAACGCATATATATTCGCCGCTGTCAACGGCTTCGAGAACAGCGTCCGTCGCCGCCTGCATATCACGGATAAGAAACGGGTCGGAAAGCGCAGGCGAATCGCTGTCATTTTTGAAATTGAAAAACTCGCAGGCTTTTTGAACGCTGTTTATCCCTCTTGCCGCAAGAACGGACGAGCAGAGCGGAGAAAGTCCGCATTGTCTTGAAAGCTCTGCCGAAGCATTTTCATCAGGTTTGCCGATAATCCATTTTTTCATAAAAATATTCCTTCGCTGATTGAGGGAACCTCTAAAAACCTCCTTCTCGGCAAATTTTCTATGACTTTGCCCATCTT
>JBJFFR010000036.1:0-4276 GCA_051891935.1 Oscillospiraceae bacterium | reverse complement strand
TTGGATTATTCTATCTGTCGGCTTTGTCTATAGAACGATTTGATATTAGTATTACATGGGGTTCGCCACAGTCCGTGAAGGAGTTTTTCAGAGGTTCCCACATAAAAAAGCAAGCATATATTGATAAAAACCAAAAAAGGCGCAAATATCCCGTAATAATACATACCATACTATTACGTTACATTTGTACCTTTCAATAGATTTTTATCAATATATGCTTGCTACATATATAAACATTTTCACTGCTTCTTAACAGCGTAATATCATTATACAGGGTATCTTTCCATTTGTCAATACTTTTTTGAAAAAAATTATATAAAGGCGGTCAATTTTATCGGGGGAATAGTATTACTTTGTGAATGTCAAAAAACGTCGCATCCGCACTGACAAGATTTTAGTATGATACTAATCCCTCATTAAAGTGTAGACAAAAAATCTGAGCCGAAATCCAATATATTCGAGATTGTCGGCTTGATTTTTCCCAAATTTTAAATGTTGTTTAGTATAAATCTATAAAAATTTCAAAAATCCTTGATTTTTTTGACATAATATGATATAATAATTCTATCCATAAATATTGTACGCATTTTACAAACATCCATATTATATTAGGCTTCAATAAAATCTGCTCAAAATCCAAATAAAGCTGTTTTCAACAGTATAAAACATCATAGTTTTTCGTGATAATGCCTTGAAGGGAGAAAAAAGATGAAAATCAAAAAAACTATAAGTATGCTGCTTTTGCCTGCAATGGCGGCGAGTATTCTGTGCGGCTGCGGAAACGGCAATACTTCACAGGAGAACGGCAGCAGCAAATCCGATGAAAAGATCCGGATCAAAGTCCAGTATCAGTGCGGCAGAATGAATATGGATCTGGAGTCTATATTGGAGGATAAGTTTCCGAATGTTGATATTGTGACGGACGAGCTTGTAGGCACCCCAAACTATATCATCTCACAGGAAATGGAACGTAATATTGAGCCCGACATATATCTTTATGAGGGACTCAGCGCGATGGACGATAAGCTTATCGCAGATAAATTCTACGATCTGTCGGAGGAGGATTTTTCCAACAACTTTTATCTTTCAGCAGTTTCGGAATGCGTCAACGAGGACGGCGGACTCTATTACCTTCCCGGCCCCGTATATGTTTACGGTTTAGTGTATGATAAAACGATGTTTAACGAGCTCGGTCTTGAAGTTCCCCACAGCTACACGGAGTTTGTAAAGCTTCTTGATGATGTCAGGGCGATGAAGCTTACAGGAACAGAGCCCGATGAAAACGACCCCAATGCAAAAATAACAGTTGATGTTGAACCTTTTGTTCCTACGGTAAAATGGCCGGATATGTGGTCATTTATTTTTGATACATACTGCTTTAACGACTACATCAAAAGCGTTGACAATGCGCTGTGGCTGGACAAGTATCAGCAGGGCAATGAAAGTATGATAGGCCACATGGAAGGTGCAGCACAGAAGCTTATAAAGCTCTTTGACGACGGCATATTATCACCCGATCTCTGGGAAATGAGAGCGCCTGTTCGTACAGTCAAGCTTTACCGTTACCACACATCGCTTATGACTATCGAATGTCAGTCTGCGCTGGGCTACAATGAACGTGAAAATTCTGAAACTCCCGATAACCTCCATGAGATAGGAATGATGCCCTTTTACACAAGCGATGAGGAAGACTCCGATTATCTTATCTCAATGCCAAGATGCTATTTCGGCATGACAAAAAGAGCTGCGCAGGACGAGGCAAAGAAGAACGCTATCCTTGAGATCTTCAATTACCTCAGCACCATGGAAGGTCAGGATCTTATGATCGATGGCGGCGGCGGAGAGATCAATCTTCTTAAACAGAGCAATCTTACGGATGATCCGTTCTATGATGAAGTAAGAGATACCTTCAGTCAGGGAAGAGTTATAACCCGTTTTAATTTTGCAGGAAAGTCCGGTGCGGTGGAATCGTATATGCATCAGTCGACCCCTGACCTTGCAGCAGGAAATATCACGATTGAGGATTGGTTAAAGGAAGCCGACCGTGTAAGGGACGAAGCGCTTGAAAACAAGCCCGTGGAAGAGGAATCCTTCGGTACTTCCGCGGAAATGCTTTCCGTAGAGGAAACATCCGTCATTGTTGGAGAAGCGTATATTCATGCTACAGGCGCAGATATCGGAATGGTACAATGCAGAACAAGCTTTGGAATGAAAAACAGATTGTTTGACGGACCTATTACCGCTCAGGAAATTGATGGATTGATGACTACAAGAATGACTGTAGGTACCGTTTCCGAAGACCCGAACCATATCAACATTGTTACCGTAAAGATCACGGGACAGCAGATCATGGATATTCTCGGAGCAAACAAGGATACATTTGTCGGTCTTGCAGGTCTTGACGTTGAGTATGACCCCTCAAAGCCCGAAGGCGAAAGATATGTTTCCATCAAGTACAATGGCAAGGAAATAGCTCCCGAGGACGAATTTATTGCAGCCTCCGTAAAGGGGGCGGTGAAGAGCCTTCCTGTAGTAAAATCATACGATGAGCTTGCGTTCAGTGATATGTTCATCAGCTATCTTGACAGCAAGGGCGGAGTGATCTCAGGAGCGCCGGACAGCTTGAAAATCGTGAAATAAAAGAGATTATCAAAGGGATTTTATATAATGAGGAAGAATCAGCTTAAAATAGCACCTATTGTCGCAGTGGTTCTCATATTGGCATTGCTGCTGACGTATTTTCTTATGTCCAATACTACGAATTCCGTAAACGACGTTACCGAACGGGAGGCACTTGCGCTTCTGACGGAAAACGCAGTGCAGATGGACAGTATTATAGAGAATCAGCTGACCAACAACTGGAAGCAGATAGATACTGTAAGTGTAGCGCTGGAGAATATGGAAGATCATTCGGCAGATATGGTTGCTTCCTTCTTAAAAAACTCGTCACACGACGCATATAAGATGATGCTGCTTTCCGATGAAGGCGGTTATCTGGACAGTTCAGGAGAACAGGGAACAAATCAGATCACCAAGGACATCCTGCCTTTGATACAGGGCGAAGAAAGAATTCTTCTTCTGCGTCAGGATAAAGATAAGGATCTTCTGATGTTCGGAACAAAGATAACGCCCTTGTATGTGGACAAAGAGAAGATGGAGTATCTTTTCGTGTACTATAAACTGGATTCCTATCTGGGACTTTTAAAGATGGAATCCTTCGGCGGAAACGGACAGATCAGAATTATTGACAGCAAAGGTACAACGCTGCTCCATTCCGATAACCTTCCGGATTCGGAAAACAGGTATCTGTTCTTCGGTACATTTAAGAACGCAAAGTTTCTTAACCATGATGTTGTGAAGGACAGCGATTCCTTTAGGGAATATCTGCTTTCGGGGAAGAGCGATGCAATTCATGTTGTGCTTGATTCGGGGGAAGATGAGATCGTAAGCTTTTCAAAGATCCCCGGTATTGATTGGCACATTGTAATTTCCATAGATCAGTCCGTAGTCATGGGAACAAGAATTTCAAATGTTCAGACGATAAACAGAGCATCGCTGCTGGCAGTAATGTTTATTGTATTGTTTTCTTTGATAGCGATCTCCTTTGTTAGCTACCGTTCTCAAAAGAATACAAATGAACAGAACATTAAGCTTGAAAAGCTTAATGAGCAGCTTCGTGAAAACAATGCGTCACTGGAAGAGGCAAGGCATCTGGCTGAACAATCCTTTCACATGGCTGAGGATGCGAATAAAGCTAAAAGCACCTTCCTTTCAAATATGTCCCACGATATCCGTACACCTATGAATGCCGTCATCGGTTTTACTACCCTTGCAATGGCGAATGTGGAAAATACCGAACGAGTAAAGGACTATCTTTCAAAAATTCTTTCTTCAAGCAATCATCTTTTGTCGCTCATCAATGATATCCTCGATATGAGCCGTATCGAAAGCGGAAAGATAAAGCTTGACGAAACGGAAGCAAATCTCTCGGATATGCTCCACGATATCAAAACGATCATCAACGGACAGATACACGCAAAGCAGCTGGAGCTTTTTATGGACGTTATTGACGTTTCGGACGAGGATGTTATCTGCGACAAGACCCGTATCAATCAGGTGCTTTTAAACCTTTTGTCCAATGCAATAAAATTCACCCCTTCGGGCGGTACAGTATCGGTTCGTGTTACACAGATACATAATGCTCCCGATGGAAAGGGACTGTACGAAATTCGTGTAAAGGATACGGGTATCGGTATGAGCCCCGAGTTTGCGGAGC
>JBJFFR010000035.1:0-4352 GCA_051891935.1 Oscillospiraceae bacterium | reverse complement strand
CAGCAGCATATTTTTCAGTGATGCCGCCAATGCACGTTTTGTTATCTGTGACATTTTTTCCTCCGATGAAAGTATTTATATTTATATTTTATCGTATAAATATAATTTTTGCAATAAAAATTATAATATGGCGGTTGGATTTTATTTTGTGCTATGCTAGGCATATATACGGGCGCAATACTTTTCCGCCTGCACATTCCACATTTCTGCATATCTTCCACCCTTTTCAATAAGCTGGGAATAGAGGATTTCTCCATCTGTTATTTCTTCTTTATTCTTGGTATGATCGCCAGATACCTGTATGCCAATAAAAACAATGCAAAAATATTTTTTCTGAATTTTCCGCCTGAAATAAGGATCTCCTGTGTATCTCCGAATGATTTGATAACATATCCTGTATCTTCAAAACTATTTCTGAGATAGAATTGTTTTCTTCTGAATCTAATGTCTGTCGGGTCCTCCGAAGGCGGCTCTATTGTAACAAAAATCTTATGCTTCGGATATTTAGCAATTAACTCGACAAGTATTCTGCTGCCGTAGCCGCTGCACCGCAATTCTTTATCAACAGCAAAGAACATCACAAAAATATATCGTCCAAGAATTCCGTAGTATAAAAAACCGCACGGCTTATCATCATCAGAATAAGCATAAAACCTTGTTGTCGGAAAGCAGGACAGCAAAAGCATTAACCCCCACGGCATTCTTTCCTTTTTTGGGAATGAATCAAAGTATATCTTTTTTATCTGATTTTTATCTTTGCACTTTAAAATGTGTTCGTATCTCACTGGCTTCATACCCCATCTGAAGATCATTCTTCATTATTTTTATGCACAAAATCAATCACACCCAAAGGAGCTTCTATGTTTACAAACTCCTTCAATCTGCCCACAGGCTGCATTGTCCCTTCTTTAAGGTACCATACAGCCTGTGCAGGCTTCATACCGACATTTTTGGCAGCTGCAAGCTCATTGCTGCCGCCGTCACCGACATATAGGCACTCATTTGCATTAAGGCATATTTTTTCAAGGCATCTTTTGAATATTTCCAAATCGGGCTTTTTTATACCCTCATCATAAGAAAGACAGACCGCATCAAAATACGGATACAAAACGCTTTCCTTGATAACTGTTGATTCCTCCGAATGACAGTTGCTTATGAGTCCGATTTTTATCCCATGCTCTTTCAGCGCCCTCATCATCAGGATAATTTCGGGGTGCATATGCTCAAAGGCTTCTTTTTTATAGCGTATCTTTTTGTCCATAACAAGCCTGACCTTTTCCTCGGAATAGCAGTTGTTTTCCCGAAGAATACGCGCCACAACCTCATCAACGGTGACTTTTCCCGTAGTCCTGTCATCCTCGGTCATACGCCACATGGGAGTGAAAATATCCTCGGAAATACCCACGTCTTCCGCCATCTGTCTGCTGAAATAAACGGGACTTCCGTACAGCGTGATAAGCGTTTCATACATATCGAAAATAACAGCTTTTATCATTTTTATCTCCCCGATACAATTATTTTTCAGATACCGACTCTTCCGAAATCTTACTCTGAAAGTTTTTAAGATCTGTGTTTATCTGCTTTGCCGTATTAAGATCAAGCAGCCACGCTATTACATATACAAGGACATAGATAATAAATACGGAGAGAGCGAAGCTTGCTGTAAGAGCAATGTTTTCGGGTTCAAGACTTTTCGCTCCAAGCCCAAGGAAAATCAGAATGATTTCGATAGATATGAGCTGCAACAGCTCTCTGAAAATATGCTGCTTAACTGTCAGCTCTTTTTTTGAATACATCAAAAGCATTGGCACAAGTGAGATTGCTGCGTAAATTATGGGAGCAAGAAATGCTTCATATCCGAATTTTTCATCGGGACGGAAGATCTCTCCCAAAATAAATATGGCTAAACTAATAAGCGTTGCAATTACAAAGAACTGCGACATAACCGCTTTAAGATGCTCCTTGAAGCTCATATTTCTTCCCCTTTCAAGGTTTTTTTCAGGTCGGCAACATACTTTCGTGAGATGATTATCTCCTCACCGTTTGAAAGCACTGCGCTGAAACGTCCTCCCAGCGCAGGCTTTACGGAAGCTATCTTCATTAGATTTACAAGCGAGGCTTTGGATATGCGGAGGAAATGCTTGGGTTTGAGAATATCCTCCAGCTCATATATCCGCTGCTTTGATTCATAGACCTCTGTTCCCGTGTAGATGAACGTCCTGTTGTCCACCGACTCTATGTACAGTATTTCCGAAACGGCAATGGCGTACTGTCTGCCCTCAAGCATACCGCTCAACTGCCCCTGTCTTGACCTGACAAAGTCTGCGATTTCACGAACGCTGTCCGTTTCCTCGTAACAGCGTATGTCCACAAGCTCGGTTTCCGATTCGGAAATTTTGCTTATTTTAACGTCCATATTATGAAATGTCGATTTGTTCGGGTACACTAAATTCACCCTTTCCCTTTAAAAAGCTGTCGAAAAATTCAAGTGTTATTCTGTTGACTGTCAGCATACATTCTTCGGGGTCTACGCTTCCCGTTCCAAGCATTTTTGCAAGAGGAGGGGCGAACATAGGCAGATCTGTGAAGTTCATATGACCCGTTCCGACGATATATGTTCTGTAGCCGCATACCGCATTGTCGTGAACGATATTGTTTGCGTAGGGCTTATCTGTTTCCCTTGCTTCAAGGGAGGAAAAATGGTGCTCCTCATTGTCGAAGGATAACAGCGGTGTTGTGTAAGGCTCGTCATTGACTATCTGCTTGTCGTTTTCAACGCCCGTTACCTCGCTGAGCATTGTTCCGTCAAGGTCGATAACTGCGCTGATGTCGCTTCTTGTTCTGCCTACGGATACCGATGCTGCACCGCCGAGAGAATGTCCCATAACGCCGATTTTTTCGATATCTGTCATAACAAGTGCTGTGATTATGTCCTCGCTCTGCTGTGAATACCAGTATTCGGGAAGTGCATTTGTGCCTGCTGCCAACTTTATTGAATCAATTGCAAAGTTGATATCCTCTGCACGGAGCCTGAACCATTCTGAGGAGTGTTCGTATGCAGTTTCCTCGGAAACGTCCTCGGCGTTTATTGACATAACGTCATTCATAAATGAGGAGTCAACGATTATGGTATTTCCGTTTGTATCCGTTGTATAAAGCGAATGATGAGGGTGCTCTGTGCTTACAACAACATAGCCGTTTGAAGCAAGCTCTGCGTATGTGGAATGGTTGCTCTGATAATATCCGAATGAGCCGTGTGAGAAAATCACAAGGGGAAATTTCTCACCCTCTGCAGCATTTTCCGGATAGTAGAAATAAACGGGAACTTCACGGTTTGAACCGTCGGTTTCAAACCCTTCCGTTCTGTTCATATCTATAAGAATGGCATTTGCCTCCGCAATTTCATATTCTCCCGAAACGGGCAGTCCGTCATAGTCGGAAATAATAAACGAGGGTATCAGGCTGCCCGAAATAAGAATGACCGAAAGCACTGCACTGATTATGATCTTTGAGATATGCTTGATTGCAGACTCTTTTTTTCTTACTATCAAATAATCGATAAATGCAATGATAATACGGATTATAAGCAGCACAAACAGCCCCATAAAGCGGAAACTCATATCAATTCCCGGAGCGATGAGCATTACAAGGAATAATCCCAGCTGACCTGCGTTACAGATAAGTCTGCCTGTCTGCCAGCCCTTTTTGTCTGCCTTTCGGCTGATGGCTGTAATAGCAAATGCTGCCTCAAAAATGCAAAGTAAAACAAGTAAAAAAGTGTTCATAACGATTCTCCTTTTATGTTGATATCTTGAATATATCACATTATTTCGGAGAATCAAGCTTTTGATATGTGAAATGCATTTTTGCGCTGTGAAATGCAAATTGCAGTTGTCGGACGATATGATAATTTTACCAAAATTAGCTGCGGAAATCAACCTTAGCATTTTTTCACATTCCAAATAAACAATAAGGTCAGCCGGTGATATTTGGCGAACCATATTTTCTTGACAGTCACAATCTGCTGAACAATAAATGCACAATAAAGCTAAATCGTATGACTTTTGCCTGCCATCCACGCAGGGACGGCATTCTTAATCCAACCAATGTTTGCTCCGAAATGAAAAAGGAGGAAAAAGAATTATGATGGAGCAGACATATGTAGCAGCAGGATATTGTCGTCTTTCAAGGGACGACGGAGGAATAGAATCCGTTTCTATAGAAACACAAAAGACGATGATTTCCGATTACTGCAAAACGAATAATATACTATTGTATAGGGTACGGTGTAACTCAGTATCAAATCAACAACGAATTTGTCTTTATTTAATTTTTCAAGAATATTGAAAAAC
>JBJFFR010000034.1:0-4355 GCA_051891935.1 Oscillospiraceae bacterium | reverse complement strand
TTCCAAACCAACCGTAAGACTAAATACTCGGATATAATAATCCAATTCTGCGTCAAGCTCCTATGCAATGATATTGCATTGAAGGGCATCAAGCCTTCCTGCGGACGCTCTCCAAGGTAAACAAGTTTACCTAACTTGGATTATTCTATCTATCGTCTTTGTCTATAGAACGGTTTGGAATTAGTATTAGTATAAAAAGTCTTTACAAAAAAGCAGTATTATAGTATAATCAAAATAGAACAATACAGTAGAAAGGGGTTATTTATGAAAACGAATGATCTGCCCGAGGCAAACTTTTGCCGCTGCAACAAGCTGTTGAGAAATACGCAGTGGTTTATGACATTCAGCATTCTTTTCATCGAGATCGTAACGAATATTGTACTCTATAAAACCGGTGATCCGAAATATACCGATGACAATGTGGGGTATATGTTTTTCCGTTATCTTGTCGTAACAACGATAATCAATTTCAGTGCGCTTTTTTTGAGCAGAATTGCGATAAAGCTGTTCAAGCTGAACATTTACACCGAAAGGTACGCACTAATGGCAGGACTTATGACAATAATGGCCGATGTGTGCTTCTCGCATTACGACTTTTTCATTGTGTTCTGCTCGTTCATAGCACCGATAATTATTGCCGCACTTTACGAAAGCCGCCGCTTTTTCATCGTTGTGAGTATATTCAGCTATGTAGGAATGGCGCCGGGACTGATCGTAAAGCTGCTTGACCCGAATTTCGGACTTTCGGCAATACCGGAAACCGTGCTTACGGTGCTGATAATCGCGTCCTTTTGCACACTCGGCTGGTTTACCACAAAATACCTTTCAAATCGCAGCGCAGCGCTTGCCGATGCTATTGAGGAAGCGGAGGCTGCGAACAGCTCAAAGAGCAACTTCCTTGCGAATATGAGTCACGAGATACGCACGCCGATGAATGCGATCGTGGGAATGACCGAGCTTATTCTGCGTGAGCATGACATCAGCGAAAGCGTACAGGAAAACTGCTTCAACATACAAAATTCAGGTCGGAGCCTGCTGTCGATAATCAACGACATTTTGGATTTCTCAAAAATCGAATCGGGAAAAATGGAGCTTATCGAGGAGAATTTCAACATTGCATCCACACTCAACGATGTGATAAATATGGCGATAACACGAAAGGGCGACAAAAAGCTGGAGATCATCGTTCACGCCGATCCCGAAATTCCATGTGGGCTGATCGGCGATGAGATCCGCATACGCCAAGTTATCATAAACCTCGTCACAAATGCGATCAAATACACGCACGAGGGATGCGTTTCAATAAGAGTTTCGCAAACGAAGCAAAAATATGGGATAAATCTCTCGGTTTCGGTTTCGGACACGGGTATCGGCATCACAGAGCAAAATCTCGAGAAGCTGTTTTCGAGCTTCCAGCAGGTTGACACGAAGAAAAACCGCGCTGTTGAGGGAACAGGCTTGGGTCTTGCGATATCAAAGAAGCTGATAACGCAGATGGGCGGATTCATAGACGTGACGAGCGAGTACGGAAAGGGCTCGGAATTTCGATTTGTGATACCGCTTAAAGTGAACGACGCGAAGCCGTTTGTGACCATCACCGGTGCCGACAAGATCCACGCAGCAGGCTATATTGATTTTCAAAAATACTCGCACCCGACGATCGCCGAAGAGTACCGTTTGCTCATCAGCGAGCTGTCGCAGACGCTGCACACGGACATCAGGGTGTACGGAACGATGGACGAGCTAAAGGAAGCGGCGAAGCAAAACAAGTTTACGCACTTTTTCACGCCGCGCGAGCACTACATCGAGCATTCGGATTTCTTTTTGAGCCAAGTAAAAAAAGCCGAGGTAATTGTCGTGCAGGATAGATTGAACGCGATCGAGATGCCCAATGGCGTGAAATGTATGTACAAGCCGTTTTACATATTGTCGGTCGGTGCGATCTTCAACCACGAAAGCGTCGTGACAAATCTTGGTGAACGAAGATCCCCGACAACGCATTTCTCCGCATCGAAAGCACGCATACTCATAGTCGATGACAACCCCATTAACCTAAAAGTTGCCGTGGGACTTATGCGGCCTTATCATATGCAGGTAATAACCGCCGACAGCGCAAAAGCGGCGTTTTCTCTGCTGCGCTCAAAGGATTTTCACCTTGTCTTTATGGATCACATGATGCCTGAGATCGACGGCGTTGAGGCAACGCAGATCATACGCGCAAAAGAAGGCGACTATTACAAGAATCTGCCGATAATCGCACTCACGGCAAATGCAGTCAGCGGTGCTCGTGAAACATTTCTTGAAGCAGGAATGAACGACTTTATCGCAAAGCCGATCGAGCTGTCGGCACTTGACAGAGTGTTGAGAACATGGCTGCCGAAGGAACTGATAAAAGCGCCGACCGAGGACAAGTTCAACGCCGATGACAAGCGCAAAAACGCTCCGCAGCCAGATAAAACAACTGCGCTTTTTGATGCGGAAACGGGAATTTTCTACACGGGCGGCGATGAGGAAGCGTACCTGGAGATCCTTGAAATATACGTTAATAAAGCCAAAGAAAAACAGAATTACATACAAAAATTGTTTGAGGAAAAATCCTGGAAAAACTATGTTATCGAGGTACACGCACTGAAAAGCACATCTCTTACGATCGGCTCAAAACCGCTCTCCGAGCTTGCGAAAGAGCTTGAGCTTGCGGGAAAGAACGAGAACTACAGGCTGATCGAGGAAAAGCACGCAGCGATGATCGAGCTTTACGAAAAGGTGGCAAAAATCGGAAGCGAGTACATCGCACAGAAAAAGCCCACGCCCACAAAAGCGGACGCTCTGCAGGTAAATCTGACGGAAATATCGATCGATGAGGTCGAGAGTTATGTTCGTGAGATCAGATCGGCTTGCGAGAATTTTGATGTTGATGCGGCGATTGAAGTATGCAAAAAAACCTACGGAAAAAGCTGCGGTGGAATTGACCTTAAACCCCTGTTTAACACGGTTGAGGAGTTCGTAACGGACTTTGAATACGAAGAAGCGGAACAACAAATCGAAAAAATTCTTGAAGACTTGAAAGGCGGTACGGGAAATGGCTGAACAAAAGGTGAAAATCGTTGCGGAGTGCGTGTGTGATCTGCCGACGGATTGGCTAAAAGCGCACAATGTGGACATCGTATATTTTACGATCGAAACAGACCGCGGCGTGTTTTTCGACACACGCGAAATCACCTCCGACAACGTCATTTCATATATGCTGGCGGACGGCAAAAAGGCACATTCCTCCGCGCCCGAGCCGGATGTTTACAAGGAAGCTTTCGAGAAAAATCTCGCAGAATATGACGAGGTGATCTTAGTTGCGATCAGCAGCGGAATCAGTCTTTCCTGTGAAAACGCGGCTAAAGCTGTCGAACAGCTTGGTGAAAACGGCAAACGCATATATATTTTTGATTCGGGGCATCTGTCGTCGGGACTTGGGCATCTCGTGATAAAAGCAGCGAAAATGGCTGAAAACGGGCACTCGGCAAGCGAAATTCTTGCGGCTCTCGAGGCGCTTAAAAATAAGGTTTCGACGAGCTTTATTGCCGAAAGCGTGGATTATTTGTATAGGAACGGCAAGGTTTCCGAGAAGGTGAAAAAAATATGCTCGGCGTTCAACATTCACCCGATACTGGTGATGAAAAACGGCGAGCTTACGCTGAAATCGGTGGCGCGCGGCGACTACAGAAAAGCGTGCAAACGCTACATCAGAAAGACGCTGTCAAACACAAAATCGATTGAAAAGAACACGGCTTTCATCACGCAGGCAGGCTGTAACGCAAAGATGATCGAATGGATAAAAGCCGAGGTTTCAAGGGACTGCGATTTTGAAAATCTGATCGTGACAAAGGCTTCGGCTACCGTTTCGAGCAACTGCGGACCGAATTCCTTCGGGGTAATTTTTATTGAGAAGTAATACCAAGGAAACGCTGATATTGCTGCGGCAAATACATTTCTGCCGTTATTCAAAATGTCTATGTCAGAATGACATTAAAGACGCTGGATAGAATACGACCAATCAGGTAAACTTGTTTACCTTGAAGACGACTGCAGGTAGGCTGTATGCAGTCATTGCAATACCGTTGCACGGGAGTTTGCCGCAGAATTGGATTATTATATTCGAAGATTTAGATTTGGAAATAGTATAAAAACACGCAAACCATGGTATTATCAAGGCTTGCGTGTTTTTTATACTAATATCAAATCGTTCTATAGACAAAGCCGACAGATAGAATAATCCAAGTCAAGGATGGCGACCGCAGGAAGGCTTGCCGCCTTTCAAGGGAGCCAGACGCAGAATTGGATTATTATATCCGAGGATTTGTCTA
>JBJFFR010000033.1:0-4400 GCA_051891935.1 Oscillospiraceae bacterium | reverse complement strand
TGCAATAGCAATATCGGATATTTATCGGATTGACGGAGAAATCTTTATCGGGCTTGTGCTTTAGTTGTTCTTATCTTTTGCCATATAATCTCATTTTGGTAATTGCATTCACCAAAAATTTCGTCCATCAATATTTTCACATAATGCCCAATATGATAATCCAAATGTACATAAATAGAAGCAGTTTCGCTCATTACAGACTTAATTGCCATAAGGTTTTCGTACATCCAGTTGAGATATTTTTCTTTATCCCAAACATCACCATACATTATTTCCTCAAACTTACGAAAATCTTCATCGTTTTGAGCCAAATCCACTTCGGCTTTTGATATAATCTCCGCAAGTTTAGGATTGCGACGAACATATATTTGTTTTGCATAGTCTGCGCCGCTGGCAAAAGGTGGGTTATATGTTATCTGGAGTCGGAGGGGTATTTGGGTATAAAAAAGCCGCCTGCAATCCTTTGCTGTTAGGCGGCATTATATCATAAAAACATAGGGCTATCAAGACTAAAATGCACGCTGGCGCGGTCTTGACAGCCCTATGTTTTTATGATTGGAGGCAATTAAGCAGCCAAAGAAGAACTATGTTCTTGCGAACTTAATGCACCCACCATATTTGTAGTCCAGATAACAATATAAACCAAGTCTACCTGAATGCCTTGTTCTTTGAGATAAGCACAAGCAGAAACGCATTCGCCGCGAATAACCATATTTCCATTGACATTTTCGCCAACGGTTTCCTGTTTTTCCATTTCATACAAAGGCATACCACGCTGAAGTGTCATGGAGACATCGTCTGCGCCCTTGTATTTTAGTATTCTGTTAAAATTGCCGAGAACGGCTTGACCTTCAACCGGTTCCGTTATAAATGGTACATATTTTATCGGCATTATGCTTAACCTCCGTTTTTTAGTATTGAATTTGCTACGCCCTCGGCAGTCGCTGTAATAAATGCGGTTGAGATAGTCTTTATCGTATCAAAGACGAGTGGCAAGCCTTTTTTGGCAATGGCATCTTTCGTCTTTCTCCAAATTGAGTTATCACGAATTCTATCTAAATAATCATTTCCTTCCCACGTGAGAGAACCTACGCCAAAAGAACAAATTGTGTTTCCAGCATATTGTGCCTTAAAACCGGAAATTAATCCTGCTTCGTAAAGAATTTTACAATGGTATGCTATTGTTTCAGTATCATAACCTTCGATTTTCAAATTATAGATGGCAGTTGATACGTATTGCTTTTCGATTTCGAGTAAAATTTCTCTAACCAAATCCATATTTCGCTTCATATTCAATCCTCCTTGAAAAACTCACAGATTTTCTTGTGAGCGAGTGTCAATCTATCCTTTTCGGACAGTGTGTCTTCCAAATACAGATAATCAAAACGTTCATATTTATAAGCATTATTGTTTTGCTTAATAAACTCAGTTTCCATAAATATACGCTTATCTTTATTAACAGGTTCGTTTGCATAAATTTGACCTTTAGTCTCAACAATAATGGCTTTATAAATCTTACCATCTTTACGCTTTATTATTAGAAAATCAGGCGTATAAATACCAATATAGCTCCATTTGTCATTATTCTTCTTATAGCATTTGATTTTAAATTCTGTCATTGCACGATCGCCATTGTAGTAAACTTCTAAGTCAAGATTTTCAATCTCGTCAAATGAGAGAACCTCTTTTAGGAAAGTTTGTTCAAAGTTGCTGTCAGTGCGATATGGCATATAATGGAATGAATGGTCTTTATTTTTATGAGAGGTGTTCTGTGCTCGAAGCGTTGCCGCCATAGCCACATTACCGGATTCCTCGAGTATTTGAATAGCATCTTCTAGTTTCGAGTCAAGTTTGAGTTTGCCTTCATCATCTTTAATAATATTCTCCACTGTTTTTGTTCGGGGTAATAAGCTTTAGGCGTATCTGTATAGATTTCAGGAGTGAAGTTTGCAATATTTAAGAGACTTGTTTCTTCAGGTATCAGCTCCTCGGTTGTTTTAAAGTCCAGCTTATCATAGAAAGCCTTGCGGATATTGGCTTCTACCAATTTGCGATTGTATTTGGTACTGTAATAATGAGAGCCATTCTTAGAATAAGTGATTTTCTGATATACCGAGTTTAATTGCTCTGCAAATTGCATCATCTCGGTAATAGTAGGTGTTCCGAAACCGCCCTTCATAATACCGTATATCCAAGAATTAAAGGTAGCAGGCTCGGTGCCATATTCTGTATCATCAATACTAATACTGGCTTTACTTTTATCCATAGAGAGGTCAGTGGTTTTGATAATACCGTCTGCAATGCGAGCGGAATCGGCTGAAACCGCAATGTTGCTAGCTGGATCGGCTTTTTCGATTGTGAGGGTATCATAGTTGATTTTGAACTGATAAAAATCAACGTTAGGCAGTTTCAAATATGAAGTTCGGTTATATCTCTTTAGGTGTGTTTTGCTGTTGTCTGCCGAAGAAAACTCTTTGAGGGAGATATGGTGCTGCTTTTCAAGTTGTACATTTAACTTTTCAGCGTTGCTCTCGTTCAAGTAAATAAGTGCTGTTTCCGGATTGCCTTTAACAACCTGACGCAAGCAACGGCAAGAGGTTTGTAGAACCATATTTGTCGGGCAGTCGCCCTCTTGGGAGAGGATAATACCAGTAAGACTGCGGCAATCCCAGCCCTCTTTGCCAATCTGTACAAGTAGGACAATGCGGATTTTGGAAATGGACTTATCCAAAATATCAAACTGCATCTGGCTGTCAGCAGGCATTTTATACTGCTTATTTCCTTTATGGAATTTGAGTATTGTGTCCGTGCCGAGCCCATATTCTGCAACAATACGGGATACCAAATGATAGACCACTTCCTCTAACTTTTCGATAGTACCGCAGTAAATACCAAGTTTTGCTGTCAATCCGTCCGCATAGACTGTATCCTTGTATGTATTAAGAAATTCGCGGACACCTTTTTCGATAATCAAGTTGCTGTCAGCAATATCGGCAATCTTAACGATAGGGCGTTTTAAGAAATTACCCACACCGTCAATAAGAGGATAGTAATACACAATGTTCGTGATTTCAGCTGTCCCGACAGAAAGAGAGTCTATAACCTTAAATTTCTCGTTTTTTTCAAGATAAGGTGTGCCAGAAAAACCGATGACAGAGTTTACGGTATGATTTTGCGCCCACTTGGTAACAACGGCACGCAGCTTTATCTCATCGCTGACTGCGTGATGCACTTTAGGATATACAAAGAAGTAACTAGGCCACAAGAAGAAGGAACGACTTTGTATTATTGTCAAGTGCGGGCTACATATAGGAATTGCAGGTTGATTATACCTCTACGTAGTAAGTCTGAAAGATGTGAAAAGTAAATTCGTGAAATCACTGATATGTGGGAATCAGTATTTCCTATAGAATTAAGGTAGCATAAAATTCCTTATTCCAAACTAAAAGGTATGTACATACATACCGCAGTCTTTCTTGTCGAAAAGACTTTTTCGACAAGCTGAGGTATGTACATACATACCGAAAACTGTCCTTATTGGTGCAGCTCGGTACGTACGTAGCGTTATAAATTGAAATGATATTTTTTCTTTTGGAAAAGCGTCCAAAGGTAAATAGAACAGGGACCGCGACAGCAAGCATATCAATAGTTGTATTCGCCTTGTTTTAAGGCGGGTGCTCTTTCTTTATGACTATTCCCCAATTCCCACACGCAATTCTCATTCATATTCGTAATAGACTTTCCCCGTCATTCCTGCTATTCTATTGGTTAACAAAAGCGAAAGGGTGATACCAATGGAAGATATAATCGAAAGGCTCTATCATGGTCAGCTTCGACCAAACGAGAACATCGGCTTGGCAGTAAAAGACAGTACGGACAAGCTGCAAAGCTCCGAGCAAAAGCTAACCGAAACGTTCACAAAAGAGCAAGCCGAGCTGTATCGGGAGCTGACAATCGACCAAGACATATACATCGGCATGACAAATCTCGAAGCCTTCAGGCGAGGGCTTCGGGTAGGTATAGAGCTGATGATAGCAATCGGGAAAGGACGGATAGAATGAAAAAGATAATAATCACAACCATAATAGCAGTAGCAGCAACAATAATTCTTCTCTCTGTAGTTGGAGAGTCGCAGATACAAGCAGAGCAGCCGGAGAAAACGCAACCGATAATCACAACCGCAGCAGTCACAACAGCATTAGAAACAAAAGGAAAAATAACAACGGCACCTGTGATAACGAAAACCACTACGAGCATTACTACAACAGCTCCAGTCAATACTGCAACCACAACTGTAATCGTAACAACCTCAGAGCTAACAAACACAACAACAGTACCGACAACTGTTGATCAATCGGAGAAAACCACTTCCACAACACGACCGCCAATCAAGGTTGTAA